>RFHL01000086.1 GCA_003696875.1 Bacteroidota bacterium
ACCTGCCGGTGGAGCCCCTGGAATCCCGCTGTGACCGCATCATCGGGGT
Organism: Bacteroidota bacterium; assembly: GCA_003696875.1. Lineage (GTDB taxonomy): Bacteria > Bacteroidota > Bacteroidia > J057 > J057 > RFHL01. The sequence goes on from RFHL01000086.1 coordinate 50, forward strand.
CAATGTGACGCCCATCCATCCCCAGGAGGAGCTGGGGTCTATGCTCGCCGTGGGCTATCGCACCTTTGATCTGGTGATGTGGGCCAATGTGTCCCCCCGGCTGCCGATGTGCGATTTGGTAATTTCCCCGGATGCCAGCCGATTCGGGCTCTTCGAGCTGTGGAAAGCCGACGAGATTTATGAGCTGGGGTACCAGGCGACCAAAGCCCGGCTGGCCGAGATCGAGGCCCTGGCACGGGGGGCACGCCCGGCCGGGGCCTTCCGGACCCGGCGGCAGGTCGCCCTGCCAGACCAGGGCTTCTGGGCACGCCTATGGGCGCGCCTGCGCCGCTGGTGGCAACGCCTGTGGCGTAAGGGCCCTGCCTGATCCCAAACCTATCTGCATTTTGCCAGAATCCTCTGTATCTTTGGGGCCGTATATCCGAATACCCTTTGTAACCTGTATGGTTTCGGGGCGGGCCCTCCTTCCCCACCATCCGGATGGCCCCTACCCACTCACGACCTCCCGTTTTCAACTTTCGGCTTTTTATGAACATGAAATTTCTTCCCGGCCTGGCCATTGTGGCCCTTATTCTGGCCGCTTGCAACAACACCGGTAAACTGGGCGCTTCCAAGATGGAAAACCGCCTGGACAGCATCTCTTATGCCCTGGGGCATGACCTGGGCAAGAACCTTTCAGAGCAAGGTGTAGACCTGAATCCCGAGATGGTCTTTCGGGGGATGGAGTCCACCATGTCCGAAGGCGGCGAGGCCGTCCTCACCGCTGATGAGCAGCGTATGCTCCTGACCCGTCTGCAAACCGAAATCCGCGAAAAGCAAATGGCCCAGCAGCAACAACAACAGCAACGGCAGCAGCAAGCTGCTGCCGTACAGGTCGGCATGGCCGCCCCTGAGATCGCCCTCCCCACGCCGGAAGGAGAGATGCTCAACCTGAGCGATCTCCGGGGCAAAGTGGTCTTGGTGGACTTCTGGGCCAGCTGGTGTCGCCCCTGCCGCGCCGAAAACCCCAACGTGGTCCGCGTCTACAACAAGTACAAGGATCAGGGGTTTGAGATCCTGGGCGTGAGCCTGGATCGCGACCGGGCCGCCTGGCTCCAGGCCATCGAAAAAGATGGCCTCACCTGGCCGCATATCTCGGACCTGAAGTTTTGGCAGAGCCAGGCCGCCCAGACCTATGGCGTGACGGCCATCCCCTACACCGTGCTGGTGGATCGCGATGGGACCATCATCGCCGAGCGTCTGCGTGGAGGATCCCTGGAGGCCAAGCTGGCAGAAATTTTCGGCAGCTAGACCCTATTCCTTCCGAACCGCCTAACAGCCCCTCTGCCTTTTGGCAGGGGGGCTGTGTTCGTCAGAAGGCCTGGGAGGCAGATCCGACTTGAAGCAAAGCCCAACAACGCCTATACTAGCAGCTCATGACGCTTGCCCGGATGCGGGAAAAAGTGTACGAATCAGCCGTCAGCCAATCAGGGTAAGCGGATTGTCCGGCCCATTCTTTCAAAAGCCATGAATCTTTTTCTCAGCCACGTCACCTCTTCGCGAGATCGGAAATCCTTCGCTCACCTTCCCTTTGAGCTCTTTGCCGATCTGCCCCAGTGGACTCCCCCCCTGCGGAAGGCCGAGGCCCGCACCTTGGATCCGGCGCATAATCCGGGCCTTCGGCACACAGATTTCGCTGCCTGGATCGCCTGGCATAAGGGCAAAGCCGTAGGCCGGATGGCCGCCTTCATCAATGCGCTCGAGACCCAAAAGAAGGGGAAAACTGTGGCCCGCTTTGGCTGGCTCGACTTCGTGGATGATCCAGAAGTGAGCCATATGCTCCTCAACCAGGCTGAGACCTGGGCCAAAGCCCGGGGGGCAGAGAGCCTGCTCGGGCCGGTGGGCCTCACCAATATGGACCCAGCAGGCCTGCTGGTGGAGGGCTTTTCCCAACCCAACTATCTATCAACCCTTTACGGGCACCCGTACTATGTCCGGCACCTGGAGCAGGCAGGCTATGCCCCGGCCCAGACCTGGATCGAAACCGACATCAGGGTACCCAGAGAGGTGCCGCAGCGCCTTGAAAAAATCCGCCAACTCCTCAGTCGGCGATATCAGCTCAAGCTGCATACCTTGCCCGAGCGGGGCGATGTACGCTCCGAGGGCCGCCGGCTATTTGAGCTCATGCGCCAAAGCTACGCCCAGCTGGATGTGTATGTGCCCATCACGGATGCGCAGGTCGATTACTACATCGATCAATTTGTGCCGCTCATCCGGCGGGATCTGGTGAGTGCCGTCACTGGCCCGGATGACGAAATCGTAGGCTTTGGCATCATGATCCCCGATATCGCGCCGGGCCTGCGCAAGGCCCGTGGCCGGCTCTGGCCGCTGGGATGGCGCCACATCCTGAAGGCGCGCAAGCAGCCAGAAGTCGCGCAATTGATGCTAATCGGCGTAAGCCCCGAGTGGCGCAACCGGGGAGTTCCCGCCTTCATCTTTTCCTACGGCATCCAGTCCCTGATTCAGGCCGGTATCGCTCGCGTCCATATCAATCCGATGCTGGAAGACAACCAGGCCATCCATGCCCTCTTTGCGCCCTACGGCCCGGAGATCACCCATCGCCGGCAGACCTTTCAGAAGGTCCTCTAGGATAGGAGTCCCTCCCCAGCGGAACGCCTTTCGGCGTTTTTTCAGTTCCAAATAATGCGTAAATTCCGCCTTTCCTTTCCAAGTGGGATGAAGGCTGTACGCCCCGTTGGCCCCTGAAGCAGGTGCTTCAGGTGGGGACGCCAGCCACACTTCCCCCTCTCTTTTTCCTACCCTTTCGGGGACTGCTGCCCGCTTTAGGCAAATTTGTCGCCTGGTGGCCGCGGCCCTGTCGCCTTTCCAGATGCCCATTTTATGAAAAGATTTTTCCTCCTGACGCTGGCCACGCTACTGCTGGGGCCAGGTATGCTGCTTGCCCAGTCAGGCTCCATCCCCCCGGTTTTGCTGGGGAATGCCGTACGTCATCTTCCGGCCAACGTTTCCGAGTTTGTCCGGCAACCGAATGTCCAGCCGGGAGAAATCCTGGATGGACGCATCTTTCGCCTCGTCCAATTTGACCATCTCCTCCTCACCGCCGAGCGGCGCAGCCTGGAGGCTGCGGGCTGGGAAATTCTCCAGTACATTCCCCATCAGGCCTACCTGGTACGCCTCCCTATCCAGGACCTGAGCCAGCTCCCGAGCCGGGGGGTACACTCCGTCATCAAACCCGGCCCCCAGGAAAAAATGGCCTGGCCGCTTCAGGCAGGCGACTATCCCGACCATGCCTGGCGGGCCGACCGCCTGGGCATCGTGATCGGCTACCTGCCGGGCGTCAGCCCGGCGACCGTCGCCAAAGCCGTCCGTAACCTGGGTGGCGAAGTCGAGGATCAGCCGAACCGGGGTGCCCAGCTCACCGCCTTGCTCTATCCCCGGCAGCTGACCACGGTGGCCGACCTGCCCTTTGTCACCTATATGGAGACCGTGCCCCCACCGCCTGAGCCTGAGGATCTGCGGAGCGTAAGCCTGCAGCGCAGCAATCTGATCAACAATCAGCTCTCCGGCGGCTACCGCTACGATGGCAGCGGCGTGCACGTCGCGGTACGCGACGATGGGGATATCGGCCCCCACATCGATTTTCAGGGCCGCCTGAGCCAGCAATTTGCCTCCCCGGGCGGAGGCACCCATGGCGATCAGGTCGCCAGTACCCTGGGCGGCTATGGCAACCTGGACCCTACGGTGCAGGGCATGGCCCCCGGCAGCCGGATCTACGCCATGGACTACGATGCCTCCTTTCTTGACAGCACCATCTGGCTGCACCTGACCGAGGATGTCGTCATCACCAACTCCTCCTACTCCAACGGCTGTAATGCGGGTTATACCATCACGACTTACGTCGTGGACGACCAGGCCTACACCTATCCCAGCTTGCTCCATGTTTTTTCGGCGGGCAACAGCAATGGGTCCAACTGTGGGTACTACAATGGCAGCGATTTTGGCAACATCACCGGTGGTCACAAGGTCGGCAAAAACGTGATTGCCACCGCCGCCCTCAATGCGGACGGGTCTGTGGCCAGCTTCAGCAGCCGCGGGCCTGCCCGCGACGGGCGCCTCAAGCCCGAGCTCGCTGCCATGGGGGCCGGGGTGCGCATGGCCCTGCCTGACAACACCTATGGCAGCGCCAGCGGCACCTCTTTTTCTGCCCCCGCCTTGGCGGGAATTTCCGCCCAGCTGTACCACGCCTATCGCGAATTCAACACCCTCAAAGATCCCAAGGCTGGCCTCATTAAGGCCATCATGATGAATACCGCTGAGGATCTATTGAATCCAGGCCCCGACTTCGAGACCGGCTACGGGCTGGTCCATGCCGGGCGTGCGCTGGAAGTGATGGAACAGGAGCAGTATATCGAGGACGAAATCGAGCATGGGCAAACCCGCACCCATACCATCACCGTCCCGGCCAACGCCACTGAAGTACGGGTGATGCTCTACTGGACCGATCCCCCGGCCTGGCCCCTGGCCAACAAAGCCCTGATCAATGACCTGGACCTGAGTCTCACGCCCGCGGGCGCGGGCACGCCCCTCCTGCCTTGGGTACTGGACCACAGCCCCAATGCCGCTGCGCTCTCAGCCCCGGCCATCCGCGCCGTGGATACCCTCAACAATGTGGAGCAGGTGAGCCTCACCAATGCCCCTGCGGGCACCTACCAGATCACCGTGCAGGGCAGCGAGGTGGCCGAGGGGCCCCAGGAATACTTCATCGTGTATAGCTACCTGATTGACGAGGTCACGGTTACCTATCCTATGGGGGGCGAAAGCCTGACGCCCGGGATTACCGAGCGTATTCGCTGGGACGCCTATGGGTCCAATGGTACCTTTACGGTGGCCTATAGCCCCGATAACGGCAACAGTTGGACTCCGCTGGCCAACAGTTTGCCGGCCGACACCCGCCACTACGACTGGGGCGTCCCCGCCGATGTCACGGGCCAGGCCCTCATCCGCGTCACCCGCAATGCCCAGGTAGCCCAGAGTCAAGCCTTCCACATCATCGGGCAGCCGCTGAATCTGGTGGTCGATCAGGTTTGCCCTGATTCCACCACCTTTTCCTGGACCCCGGTCACGGGGGCGGCGGGCTACGACGTCTTTGTGATGGGCGAAACGTACATGGACTCGGTAACGACCGTCATCGGCAGCAGCAGCGCGACCATCGCGCTGTCCGAAGACGATTCGCACTGGCTGTCGGTACGCGCCCGGGGCCCCAATGGCGAGCGGGGCCGGCGTGCCATCGCCCTCTTCCGGCCGGCGGGTCGCTTCAATTGCGACGTGCCCGGCGACATCACGGCGCTGAACGCCTCCCTCAGCGGCGACCTGCCGCTGCAGGCCTGTCGCACCTATGTGCGGCAGGTGCGCGTCACCCTTCGCAACCTCTCCGCAGCCAGCCTGAGCAACATTCCGCTTTTCTACCAGGTGGATACCCTACCCGTCCAGAGTGCCACGTTTAGTGGCACCATCAGCCCAGGCAATGACGTGATTTTCTCCTTCCCTACTCCCCTGCTGATCAATGGCGAAACCGCCGTACCGGTCAAAGTCTGGGCTGCCTTGCCGGGTGACCCAGTCCAGGACAATGACACCGCCACCTTTGACCTCGTCGTAGAGCCAGGCAGCGCGCTATCGCTGCCCTATACCCAGGACTTTGAAGCCTACGACCTGTGTAGCACCGCTTCCAGCTGTGAAGGGGAAGTCTGCGCCCTGGGAGATGGCTGGGTCAACCTGCCCAATGGCATCGCTGACGATATCGACTGGCGCACCAACCAAGGGCCAACCCCTACCGGGTCCTCCGGCCCCACGACCGACCACCGCCCAGGCACGGCTACCGGCAAGTACCTCTACCTCGAAGCCTCTGGCGGCTGTACCGAAGCCGAAGCCGCGCTGGTTACCCCCTGCTTTGACCTAAACAGTGTGGCTATGCCAGAGCTCAGCTTCTGGTACCACATGCGTGGATCGGATATGGGCAGTCTCCATCTTGATATCAACATCGCCGGCAACTGGGTGGAAGACATCGTCCCGCCCATTAGCGGTGACCAGGGGAGCAGCTGGCTGCAGCGCAAGGTCGATCTATCCGACTACATCGGCCTGACGGTTTCCTTCCGTTTCCGGGGGGAAACGGGGAGCGACTTTGCCAGCGACCTGGCCCTGGATGACATTTCTCTCTATGATCGGGTAGGCCGGCCCGTGGCCGACTTCAGCGTAAGCCGGCAGCGCGTCTGTGTAGACCAGCCGCTCATCCTGACTGACATGTCCTTTAACAACAACCTCACCCGCGAGTGGCAATTCTTCCCGGATCAGGCGACCTATGTGGGCGGAAATCCCAATTCTGAGATCCCGACGGTCAGCTTCAGTACGCCCGGCACCTATGCTGTGCAGTTGGTAGCCATCAGCCCTTTTGGCCGTGACACCTTGCTGCGCACGGGCTATATTGAGGTGGTGACCGGCCTGGCGCCGGATTTGGCGGAAGACTTCGAAACGAGTGCCTTCCCGCCTGTCAACTGGGAACAGGAAAATCCTGACTTTAACCTCACCTGGCAGCGCTGGCCGACCCTGGGGCCGAACGGCAGCGTGACGGCCGTTGCCTTCATGGACAATTTCACCTACAACCAAAACGGCAGCGAGGACTACCTGATCAGCTGGAAGGTCAACCTCGAAGTCTCCGACCAGCCCTGGCTGTACTTTGACGTAGCGCACGCCCGCTACAATGCCAGTTTGCAAGACCGGCTCCGCGTAGAGGTCTCCACCAACTGTGGCGATACCTACGCCAGCACGGTCTATGACCGGCAGGGCAGCAGCCTCGCCACCGCCCCGGACCAACTCTTCCCCTGGGCTCCGCAAGTCGCCAGCCACTGGCGGCGCGATAGTGTGGACCTCAGTGCTTTTGTGGGCCAAACCATCACCCTGCGCTTTGCCAGCCGCACCGCCACAGGCAACAACCTCTACCTGGACAACATCCAACTGTTGGAGCGAGGGCAGGCTGCGCCCCTGGCCGACTTTGGCCTGAGTGCCGAGGAGGTGTGTGAGGGTGAATGGCTGACCCTGACACCACAGGTGTCGGCGGGGGCCGCCACCGGCTATCAGTGGGACTTTGATGGCGCCAATCCCGGTACAGCCACGACTGCGGGACCACACAGCATTCAGTTTGATAGCCCAGGCTACAAGTACATCACCCTCACCGCGAGCAACGCGGCCGGTAGCACCAGCATGACCCGCTTTGTGCATGTCAAGCCCAAGGCCGATCCGGATTTCGGGATCGTCTGGAATGGCGGCAGCAGCTACACCTTTGTAGACTCCACCGTCGGAGCGGATTCCATCCGCTGGGATTTTGGCGACGGCACAACCAGTACCGACAGCATGCCCACCCATGTCTATGACGTCAACGGCGACTACAACGTGCTGCTGATCGCCTACAATGACTGCGGGGCCGATACGGCCATCATCGACATGGCGGTCACCCAAGTCTCTATCGACCCGAGCGATCCGGTGAGAATCCGCGCCTATCCCAACCCAGGCGACGGCCTGCTGACCCTGGAGGTGGAAGCACCAGAAGCCCGTGTCTGGCAGGGCGAGATCCTTGACCTGCAGGGTCGGCGTGTCCAGGCCCTGAGCCTGCCCGGACGCAGTGCCCGCTTTGCGCAGGTCCTGGACCTACGGGACCTCAGCCGGGGAGTCTACGTCCTACACCTCTTTACCGAAGGTCGCAGCCATAGCATTCGCCTGCAACTGGAATAAAGGAGAAGTCAGAAATAAGAAGTCAGATATGGCTCCGTATCTCATGCACAACAGTCTCGCAGTCCCGGCTTCTCTGATCTCACTGCCCATTGGGGCCAACCATTAGGATTTTATCGCGGGAGGGTGTCTTGTTTCAGGCCCCTCCCGTTTTCTTTCAACTCAGCGCTCCTTCCTTATGAAGAATTTTTTTCTGCTCCTCGCCAGCCTGTGCCTGGCCCTGCCGCTATTCGCCCAAATCGACGACACGCCCCCTCCCTTGCAACTGCGTAGCGGCACCTATACCTTTCCGGTCAATACCTCCCGCTTCATCAGCCAGCCTGAGATGTCGGCGGGCGAAATCATCGCCGGTCGCTACCTCCGCTGGGTGCAGTTCTACGAGATCCCTGGCAGCCAGCTGCGCAAGGAGCTCGCCGCGGCAGGTATGCACCTGCTACAGTACTACCCTAGCCATACCTATCTGGCCGCCATCGATACCGACCTGGACCGCAGCCAACTGACCGGCGCTGGTATCCGGTCCGTCTATCCCATCACTCCCGAACAAAAGCTCCATCCTGATCTGGCGCTGGGAACTTGGCCGGATCATATCCGGCGAGGGGATCAGATCGCTATTCGTCTCCTCTATCCCCCCCACATTCCGGCGGCTGAAATAGAAGCCGCCCTATACCTGACCGGTGCCAGCCTGCAGCGGCATTTCCCTGCCCGAGGCCTGATCGAAATGGAAGTGACCCCGGACCGATGTCAGGCCCTGGCCGCGCTGCCCCATGTAATATACCTGGAGCCCGTGGCCCCTCCCGGGGCGCCGGAAGACACCCCGGCCCGCAGCTTGCACCGAGCGCAAGTTATTGACAATGAGCTGCCCGGCGGCCGCCGCTTCAATGGCGCGGGGGTCAGCGTAGCCGTCCGCGACGACGGACTGGTGGGGCCTCACATCGATTTTGCAGGCCGGCTGGACCAGACCTTCGCCTCCGGGACCACGGGCTCCCACGGCGACGGCGTGGCGGGCATCGTGGGCGCTGCCGGCAACCTGGACCCCCGCCATGAAGGCATGGCGAGCGGCGCCTTCATCTACGTGATGAACTATGAGTCGGACTTTCTTGACTCCACCCTCTACCTGCACCGGGAGGAAAACATGGTCATCACCAACTCTTCCTACAGCGACGGCTGTAACGATGGCTATACCCTCACGACCCAGACCGTTGACGAGCAGGCCTTTTCTTACCCTTCCCTGTTGCACGTTTTTTCTGCCGGCAACTCCAATGGCGCCAATTGCGGCTACGGGGCTGGTAATCAATGGGGCAACATCACCGGCGGCCACAAGCAGGGAAAGAACGTCATCGCCACGGCCAACCTCTTTGCTGACGATGACCTGGTCACCTCCAGCAGCCGGGGTCCCGCCCACGATGGCCGCATCAAGCCCGACATCGCCGCCAATGGACAGAACCAGATCTCCACCGATCCGGACAACGGCTATTCTCCTTTTGGGGGCACCTCAGGTGCTGCCCCGGGCATCGCCGGGGTGGCCGCCCAGCTCTACCAGGCCTATCGCAGCCTGCACGGCGGGACTGACCCGTCTGGCGCCCTTATCAAGGCCGTGCTGCTGAATACCGCCTATGATCTGGGCAATCCCGGCCCGGACTTTCGCTATGGCTGGGGCCGGGTCGATGCCTGGCGGGCGCTGCAGACGCTGGAGGAAGACCGCTGGTTTACCGGTACCGTCGATCAGGGCGATTCCGTCGCCCACAGCCTTACCATCCCGGCCGGGGTGGCCGAGGTCCGGGTGATGGTCTACTGGCTGGACCCGCCAGCTTCGCCCAATACCGCCCGGGCTCTCATCAATGATCTGGATAGCCGCCTCAGCCAAGGCGGGACCGATTATTATCCCTGGCTGCTCAACCACCTGCCCAACGCGACCACGCTGAACCAGCCTGCGACGACCGGCGTCGACAGCATGAACAACATGGAGCAGGTAGCCCTGCTCAACCCCAGCGCAGGCACCTATACCCTGCATGTGCACGGCAAGGCCGTGCCCCAAGGCCCGCAGGACTACTTTGTCGTATATGATTTCCGCTACGATGCGGTCGAACTGACCTTCCCCCTGGGCGGGGAGCGCATTGTCCCCGGCGAGAGCGTGCGCATCCGCTGGGATGCCGACGGCGACGCCAATGCCACCTTTGACCTGCTCTTCTCCCCCGACAGCGGGGCTACCTGGCAAACGCTTGTCACCGGCCTGAGCGGCAATAGCCGCCACTGGGACTGGAGCGCGCCCCAAATCAGTAGTGCCCAAGCCCTGATACAGGTTGTCCGCAACGGTAGCAGCAGCAGCCAGGCCGATACCAGCCGAGCCACTTTCTCCATCTATCCCCAGGTTACCAACCTGAACATCGTCCGGGTGTGCCCCAACAGCACCACCATCAGTTGGGGAGCCGTGGGCGGGGCCGCATTCTACGAGATCTTTCAGTTGGGCGCGCAGTACATGGAGCCTATTGATACCATTCCAGCTACCAGTACCAGCTATACCATTCAGGGCATTAGCCCGGTAGGCGAATACTGGTTTGCGGTGCGGGCCCATGGCCCCAACGGGGAAGTGGGGCGGTGCTCCCTCGCACGCCAGCGGCCCGAGGGTCGCCTTAACTGCGATATCGACAACGACCTGGAGGTGAGCGAGGTCGATACCGATCTCTCTCCCGTAGCCTTCGTACGGGACTGTTATGATGACTCCACCCTGGTCACCGTCTCGGTGACCAATGCTGGCACTGTCCCCCTTACGGGTTTTCTGCTGAGCTACCAGCGCGGGAGCGCGCCGCCGGTTTCCCAGTTTTACAATGGGTTGCTGGCTCCGCTCAGCACCGATCTTTTTACCTTTGCCCAGCCGCTGCCGCTGGACGAAGCGGGTCAGTTGCCCCTGTCCGTCTGGACCACCTGGGCCGCCGACACCCTGCCCTACAACGATACCAGCCGCACCCTGCTCACGGTCTTGCCAGGGAATACGCGGATTCCGCCCTTCCGGGACGACTTTGAGGACCTGACGCCCTGCGATCCCTTTGCCGATTGTGGGGGGGATGATTGTTTGTTGGGGAATGGCTGGGTCAATGTGCCCAATGGCGGCATCGAAACCTTTGACTGGCGCGTACACCGCAGCCATACGCCCACCAGCGGGACAGGTCCCGCCCGGGACCACAACCCGGGACTGGCCACCGGCCAATATCTTTATCTGGAAGCCGACGGCAGTTGCAGCCCCCGCTCCGGATTCCTGCTGAGCCCCTGCATCGACCTGAGCGGCATGCAGCAGCCCGAGATGAGCTTTCGCTTTCATTTCAATGGCGATCAGATGGGCAACCTCTGGGTAGATGTCTACAATGGCAGCGCCTGGGTGCCCTTTGTGATCCCCGCCATCACCGGCGACCGGGGCGACACCTGGTGGCAAAGCACCATCAACCTGAGCTCCTTTGCGGGCAAGCTCATCAGCGTTCGCTTTCGGGGCTATCCGGGTGCCAGTCGCTCCGACATGGCCATCGACGATGTAGCGGTCTATGAC
>RFHL01001027.1 GCA_003696875.1 Bacteroidota bacterium
ATGAGGCCATGTTTCAAAAACTGCAAAAGGCCTTTGCCCGGGAGCAGATTGAGCTGCTCAAACCGCAGTTCCTGTCGTACCGTACCCGCAAGGTGTAAGGGTGGGGGAGACCTCTGGAGTCGTCTCACGAAAACTGCCTGTGCCCCGGACCACGATGGGTCGGAAGCTGTTTCTTCCGCAAGTTTGCCAACTTTCCATGTTCTATGATAAAAAAAGCTGTAATCCCTGCGGCGGGCTTTGGGACCCGCCTGCTGCCCGCGACCAAGTCGCAACCCAAAGAGATGCTCCCCATCGTGGACAAGCCTACCATTCAGTACGTAGTAGAGGAAGCCGTCCAATCGGGCATCACCGATATCCTGATGGTGATTGGCAAAGGCAAGCGCGCCATTGAGGAGCATTTTGACCGAAACTTTGAGCTGGAGATGGCCCTGGCTGAAAAAGGGAAGGAAAAACTGCTTAGGGAAATCCGCGAAATCACCTCTCTGGCGGACATTCATTTTGTCTGGCAAAAAGAGCTCAATGGCCTGGGCGACGCCATCCGGTATGCCCGCCACCATGTGGGGTGGGAGCCTTTTGCGGTGCTGCTGGGCGACTCCATCATGGAGTCGCGGTCGACCGTGCCGGTGACCCGGCAATTGGTGGATGTCTATGACCGCTATGGCCACTCGGTGGTGGCCCTGGAGCAGGTGGACCCGAAGCTCGTCTTTCGCTATGGCGTGATCGGCGGAAAACGCCTCGAAGACGACGTATACAAGGTGGAGCGCTTTGTCGAGAAGCCCAAGCCCGCAGAGGCGCCTTCCAACCTCGTCATTGCGGGTCGGTACGTCTTTACTCCGGAGATCTTTGACTATCTGGACGTGGTGCCCCGGGGGGTGAATGATGAGGTGCAACTGACGGACGCCATGGCCCTGATGTTGGCTGAGCATCCCATGTATGCCCTGCCCTTTGAAGGGCGCCGGCACGATATTGGAAACAAATTGGACTTTATCCGTAGCAATCTGTTGTTTGGGTTACAGCGGCCAGACCTGAGGGCCAAGCTTCAGGCCTGGGTGCTGGAGCTGGCCCAAGAACTGGAGGCACAGCCAGAACAGGAGGTCTGATTCTGCCACATGATTTGATTAACCCTCATGAAAGCCTTGCGATTTGCGGCCCTGCAGCTGGATCTGGTCTGGGAAAATCCCCAGGCCAACCGGGAGATGATCTCCCGGGAGCTGGCTCAGTTGCCGCCGGTAGACTTGGTCTTGCTCCCCGAGATGTTTACCACGGGCTTTCACATGGAGCCTGAACGGCTGGCCGAGCCTCCTGAAGGCGAGACCATCGACTGGCTCACGGAGCTGGCCCAGCGCTACCGCTGTGTCATCGGGGGGAGCCTGATCACACAGGAGGATAGCTTTTTTTTCAACCGCTTTGTATTGGTGGGGAAAGAAGGCCTGCTGCTGGAATACGACAAGCGGCACCTCTTCCGCATGGGCGATGAACACCGGTATTACCGGGCCGGGCAGGAGCTGGGCTGGTATCCGGTGCACGGCTGGAAACTGGTCCCGCAGATCTGTTATGATCTGCGCTTTCCGGTCTGGAGCCGCAATACCCTGCGCGACGATGGAGAGATGACCTATGACTTGCTCATTTATGTGGCCAATTGGCCACAGGCGCGGCAGGCCCACTGGGAAACCCTCCTGCGGGCCCGGGCCATTGAAAACCAGGCCTATGTGATTGGAGTCAATCGGGTAGGCACCGATGGCCGCGGTATCGTCTATGCCGGTGGCAGCCAATGCATCGACCCGAAGGGCGAGGTGGTCGCCCATGCCGGCGAGGCCGCCGGCTTGCTCACCGGGACCTTGGCTCCGGAGCTCTTGCAAGCGTATCGACAGCAATTTCCCGCTTGGCAGGACGGAGATGTCTTTGAGATTTACCCCTGAGCCCTGGTAGTCAAACATTTTTTTCCTTAAAAAGCCCCTGATCCGACCGGATCGGGGGCTTTTGATGATGCCCTGTGTGACGTCTTGATATTTATGTTACTTTTTTTTAATTTTTGTAACGATCCGTAACATGATTCGTTGAAAGTAACATATGGCAACTGATTCTCCCAACGGACCCAGCTACGATGCCCTCATGGAAACCGGCCGTCGCCTCTTCTGGAAGCACGGCATCAGCCGGGTGTCTGTGACCGAGCTGTGCCGGGAAGCGGGGGTGAGCAAGATGACCTTCTACCGCTATTTTTCCGGTAAAAATGCGCTCGCCATCGCCGTGCTCACGCAGGTTTTTGAAGCGGCCAAAGCCGAATACCGAGACATCATGACCCGGGACATTCCTTTCGCCGACAAGATCCGGGATACCGTCCTGATGAAGCTGGAGCGGTCCCGGGACATCAGCGATGAGCTGGTAACCGACATCTACAAGAGCCAGGACGAAGAGCTGATGGCTTTTTTTGCGAAGCACCGGGCGATGGTCATTGAGGAAAGTATGGGCTACTATCGGGAAGCCCAGGCCAAGGGGGAACTCAACCCCCATTTCAATTTGCAGTTTATGCACTTCACCCTGGAGCACATCAATGATTGGGTCACCCGGCCGGAGATCGTCCAGATGTATCCGGATGTCCGGGATCGGGTGATGGCCATCACCCACTTTTTCTTCTATGGTCTGGCCGGGGAAAGAAATCCGATCGAGGCCAAATAGGCCACCGCTGTGTGGTGCCCTTTTTCAGGAATACACACATTATTTCCCAATGAAACGCCTCCTCCTCTATCTGGGTCTCATGCTGGGGCTGCTGAATGGCCTGCAGGCGCAGGACAGCACCCGGCAGCGTCTGGCCTTTAGCGGCCAGCTGTCGGCCTGGGCCAACTACGGGCACGACCAGCGGCTGAATACCTGGCTGGGGACGCGCTACCTGCCTCAGGCCAACTACGAACTACAGTGGGGTGAGCGGCGGATGTTTGATGTAGAGGCCTCGGCCAATGTGGTCGGCTCGCTCGGGATGCACCCGTTTGATACGGTCGGGGCGGACGGCAACCTGCAGCCTTACCGGGCCTGGGTGCGCTACAGCAGCCCGCAGTGTGAGGTACGGTTGGGCTTACAGAAAATCAACTTTGGCGCGGCCAGTATGCTGCGGCCGCTGATGTGGTTTGACCAGATTGATCCCCGCGACCCGCTGCAGCTGACCAATGGCGTCTGGGGCGCCCTGGGGCGCTACTACTTCCTCAACAATGCCAACATCTGGGTCTGGGGCCTCTATGGCAATGGCCAGCGCAAGGGCTGGGAACGGGCGGCCAGCAATCCCCGCCTGCCCGAGCTGGGCGGGCGCCTCCAGCTGCCCATCCCCCGCGGCGAGCTGGGGCTCGCCTATCACCACCGCCGCGCCGACGTGCGCGACTTTGTCCTGACCGGCGACGCCCTGGATCGCGTGCCCGAGCATCGCGTGGGCTTTGACGCCAAGTGGGACCTGCTCGCCGGCCTCTGGGTCGAAGGTTCCTGGACCCACAAGACCCAACCCTCGGGCCTGCTCACCAACCAAACCCTGCTCAATGCCGGGACCGACTACACCTTTGGCGTAGGCAACGGCCTCCGCTTTGTGGCCGAGCACATCGTCTTTGCCTTTGATGCCGAGCCTTTTGCTTTCGAACAGGTAGGGCAGCTCACCGGCGCGACCTTATCCTATCCCCTGGGGATGTTTGACAACCTCAGCGCCATCGTCTACTATGACTGGACCAATCAGAACTTCTACCGCTTTGTCAACTGGCAGCGGCAATACGATCGCTTTACCTTCTATGTCATGGGCTACTGGAACCCCGCCAATTTTCAACTGCTCCAGCAAAATGAGCTGGTCAATACCTTCAGTGGCAGGGGGGTGCAGCTGATGTTGGTGGTGAACCACTAGAGAGAGGGGTAGAGGCGAGAGCCGAGATCACTGCGCTGCGAGAAACTGAACCCGGAACCACGAACGATGAACGTCGAACTTTCAATCACGAACTTCGAACGAATAATCTCCATACTATGAACACCGACCCGATTATCTCCCTGTCTCATCTCACCAAGCATTTCCCGGTGGGCAAGGGCCAGTTTACGGCCCTGCGAGACATCAACCTGACCTTTGGTACCGGCGAGTTTGCCGGGCTGGTAGGCCCGAGCGGCTCCGGCAAGACCACCTTGCTCAACATCATCGGCTCGCTGGACGTGCCCAGCGAGGGCGAGGCCCTGGTGATGGGCCGCTCTGTATCCAGCCTGACCCACAAGGAATCGGCCCAGCTGCGCAATCAGCACATCGGCTTCATCTTCCAGGTATTCAACCTGCTGCCGGTCTACACGGTCTACGAAAACGTCGAATTTGCGCTGCTGCTGCAGCGCATGGATGCCGCCGCCCGCAAAAAAGCGGTCCTGGACGCCCTGGAGTGGGTAGGCCTCACCGACAAGATCAATTCCAAGCCGCCGCAACTCTCTGGCGGTGAGAGCCAGCGGGTGGCGATCGCCCGGGCCATCGTGAAGCGACCGGCCATCGTACTGGCCGATGAGCCCACCGCCAACCTCGACGCCAAAAACTCCCACCATATCCTGCAGACCATGCAGCGGATCAACAAGGAGTTGAAAACCACCTTCATCTTTTCCACCCACGACGAAAAGGTGATGCAGTATCTGGAACGTATGATCAACCTCGCCGACGGACAAGTCGTCCGCGACGAACTGGTCCAACCCGTCAAATCCTAAGGCCATGCTGACCTTCAAACTCGCCCTTAAAAACCTGCTAGGTGCGGGACTTCGCACCTGGCTCAATGTGGCGGTCCTTTCCTTCGCCTTCGTGTTGATCATCTTTTACAATGGGATGATCGACGGCTGGAACGAGCAGGCCCGCCGGGATACCATCGAATGGGACGTAGGCCAGGGACAGCTCTGGCACACCGATTACGATCCCTATGATCCCTTTACCCTGCAAGAAGCCCACGGGATGGCGCCGGCCGAAGCGGGCCTCATGCCCGTGCTGATTGTGCAGGCGACCATTTATCCCGAAGGCCGTATGATGCCGGTCCGCCTCAAGGGGATTCCCGCCCGCCAGCAGACGCTGGCCCTGCCTACGGAGGCCCTGGTCCCGGCCGGGGATGAGACCCGGATCATCCTGGGCAAGCGCATGGCCAAGTCGGCCGGTCTGGCCGAGGGAGATCGGGTCCTGCTGCGCTGGCGTGACCAGCACGGCACCTTCGATGCGCGGGAGGTGGTGATTGCCCAGGTTTTTGATACCAATGTGCCCAATGTCGACGCCGGGCAGGTCTGGATCGACCTGGCGGTGCTTCAGGAAATGACCGGCATGCCAGGGGAGGCGACGATGCTCGTCGCGGACCAGACCTATGCCGGGAGCGCCCCGGAAGGCTGGGCCTTCCAGACCCAGGATCAGCTACTGACCGAGATTGACACCGTCATCCAGTCCAAGAAAGTGGGGGGCTCCATCACCTACCTGATGCTGCTGCTCATCGCCCTGCTGGCGATTTTTGATACGCAGGTGCTGTCCATCTTCCGCCGGCAGCGGGAGATCGGGACCTACATCGCGCTAGGGATGACCCGGCGGGAGGTGATCGCCCTCTTTACCGTAGAAGGCGGCGCCAACAGCCTGCTGGCCATGGCCGTCGGTGCGGTGTATGGCATTCCGCTCATGGCCTGGCTGGCGCAGGCGGGGATTCCCATGCCCGCTGCCACCGACAATGTCGGGCTGGCCGTGGCCGAAAAGATCTTTCCGGTCTATGGTCTGGGCCTGGTACTCGGCACGGTAGCCCTCGTCACCGTCGCGGCGACCATCGTGAGCTACATGCCTGCTCGCAAGATTGCCTACCTCCGTCCCACTGATGCACTCAAAGGAAAAATACTATGATTCACTTTCTCTTAAAGGGCATCCTGCGCGATCCCAAGCGGAGTCGCCTGCCCATCATCGTTGTGAGCATCGGGGTATTCCTGACCGTCTTGCTCAGCACCTGGCTGGGGGGCGTCTTTGGCGACATGGTCGACATGAATGCCCGCTTTGACACGGGTCACGTCAAGATCATGACCCGGGCCTATGCCGAAAACAGCGCCCAGTTGCCGAATGACCTGGCCCTGCTGGGCGTGAATGACCTGATTGATTCCCTGGAAACGGTTTACCCCGACATGGACTGGACCCCGCGCATTCGCTTTGGGGGCCTGATAGATGTGCCGGACGAGGAGGGCGAAACCCGGGCCCAGGGCCCGGCGGGTGGGCTGGCGGTGGACCTGCTGAGCCCCGATACCCGCGAGATCGAGCGGCTGGACATCCGGGGGTCACTGGTGCGGGGGCGCATGCCCGAGACCCAGGGCGAAGCCCTGATCAGCGATGCCTTTGCCCAAAAACTGGACCTAGAGCCCGGTGAGGCCATCACCTTTTTTGGCTCGACCATGTACGGGAGCATGAGCTTCTACAACTTCACCGTCGTAGGGACCATCCGCTTTGGGTCGGTCGCCATGGATCGGGGGACCATCATTGTGGACATCGAAGATGCCCGGCAGGCCTTGGATATGGAAGATGCCGCCGGAGAGGTTCTGGGGTACTTTGCCGGCGGGCGGTATGACGACGCCCGGGCAGTGGCCCTGCGCTCGGCCTTCAATGCGGAGATCGGGGAGAGGGGCGACGAATTTGCCCCGGAGATGCTGGCCCTGCGCGACCAGAATGACCTGGCCGGCATGATGGACTACATGGACGTGGTGGCGGAGCTGTTTGTGTTCATTTTTGTGGGCGCCATGGCGGTGGTGTTGTGGAATACCGGTCTGCTCGGCGGCCTGCGCCGCTATACCGAGTTTGGCATCCGCCTCGCCTTGGGCGAGGCCAAGGGGGCGATCTACCGCAGCCTCCTCATGGAGGCCGTCCTCATCGGCCTGATCGGATCGGTCATAGGCACGCTTGCGGGCCTGGGACTTTCGGCCGTGATCCAGCACTACGGCCTGGACTTTGGCAGCATGGTCCCCAATACGGGTATGATGCTGCCCACCGTCTACCGGACCAAAATTACCGCCCAGGCCTTTTACATCGGCTTTTTCCCCGGCGTCCTGTCCATGCTCCTCGGCAATGCCCTAGCCGGTATCGGCATCTATAAGCGCCAAACCGCCCAACTCTTTAAAGAACTCGAAGTATGAAAACCTTTTTTATGGCCTTCCTCCTCCTGTTTTTGGGGAGTGGTCCCTATCCCGACGCAGACGAAATCCTGGCCAAGGTGGACGCCAACATGAGTGCCCGCAACCGGGTGTTTGAGTCTACCATGACCATCCATGGCCGGCGCAACAGCCGCACCATCACCTCCCGCTCCTGGTCCGAAGGCGACGCCCGTTCCCTGACGGAGTACCTCTCCCCGGCCCGCGAAGCGGGCACCAAGATGCTCAAGCTCGAAGATCGCTTGTGGATCTATTCGCCCATCTCGGACCGCACCATCCAGATTTCCGGGCATATGCTGCGCCAATCCGTGATGGGCTCGGACCTGTCGTACGAAGACATGATGGAGGATCGCAAGCTGACCGATCTCTATGAGGCAGAAGTAACGGGCGAGGAAACCCTTGACGGCCGGGCGACCTGGGTACTGACCCTGACGGCCCGGGTGGAGGATGTCGCCTACCAGACCCGCAAGGTCTGGGTTGATCAGGAGCGCTTTATTCCGCTCAAGGAAGAGCTCTTTGCCAAAAATGGGCAACTGCTCAAGCGCACCGAGCTCAGCGACGTCGTCCGGGTCGATGGGCGCTGGTTTCCGAGGACAGTCCTGTACAAGGACATGCTCAAGGACGGCAAGGGGACCGAATTTCACATCTCCGAGATTAAGTTTGATACGGAGATCCCGGAATACCTTTTCTCGAAAGCCGCACTGAAGCAGTAAGTCGCCTGGCAGGGAGAACGACCCGTGGGGCGCTTAGGTGCGCCCCGCTTTTACTGGTTATTCCTCTATCATCCCAAATACCTTGGCGTAGCGCACCAGCTCGGCCAGCGACTTGGTGCCTAGCTTTTGACGGATGTGCTTGCGGTGGGTGTCGTAGGTGTGCAGCGACATATGCAAGCGCTCGGCGGTGTGGCTGCGCTTTTCGCCCTGGACCACCCAAGCCAGGATTTCCCGCTCCCGCTTGGTGAGCGAGGCAAAGCGACGGTAGTTTTTGGTGAGGAAGAGGTTATCCTCCAGAAGGCTACTCATCTGATGAGCGATGGCACCCATTTGAGGCACCGGGATAGAGATTGAAAATGGAGCCTTCAGGTCCTTGTGGATCTTGGTGGTGGTGTACACCCAGGTGTAGCCCTCAATGCCCCTTTGGACTACCTGCTGGTAGGAGGAGAACACTTTCAGGTCGTCCTTTTCCTGGTAAAAATCCACAAACCGGGGGGTAATATACTTGAGCGTATCGGCGGTATTAATCTGGGCCAATTGCTCGGCACTGAAGGGAAGGATCTCTTCCCGTTCAAAGCGTAAAAAGTCACAGCCCCGTTGGCTCACATAAATCAGGCTACTGTCTTCGGGACTATTGACATGGAACAGAGCCGGAAGCAGGTGGTCCAGTTCCTCCAAGGTCATTTTTTTCTGGCTTAGCATCTTCTCAATGAGAAAGAGCTGACGCTCCTGAGCGATCAGGATTTCGGATTCGGTCATGCTTTTCAGGATATATTGGGGAATATAGGGCTTTTTTCTGTTAAGTCGATTTAGGAAAATTACAATGAAATATTTTTTGCCGCGATATGGGATGGGTTGAGATCCATTGGGTAGAAAAATATACAGATAGGAAATCATGTGGGGTTTTTTAATATGTATTTTGTGTTTGAGGGTCGTGATTGAGGTGGGCGAAGGGTGGAGTGGCTGACTGACAGACTATTAGGTGTAGGGTCATTGCTCAGAGGGCGCAGTTGCGCTTTGTCCCCGCAGGTCGGTTTTAGCCGGTGAGGTTTTCCATGACAATATCCCATCGTTTGGCAAGGAGTGCGGCCCTGAGGAAAT
>RFHL01001028.1 GCA_003696875.1 Bacteroidota bacterium
ATTTCCTCAGGGCCGCACTCCTTGCCAAACGATGGGATATTGTCATGGAAAACCTCACCGGCTAAAACCGACCTGCGGGGACAAAGCGCAACTGCGCCCCCCGCCACCCAAAAATTCCGCCGGCCGCGGCAAGAGCCACGACCGGCGGACATTCAGGCTTCATCACCTACCGATTACTGCACCTGCAGGCGCAGGGTCGTCTGGGCCTTGTCCGTGCGGACCCGAACCAGATACAGCCCTGCGGGCAGCGGGGGTAAGGTCGCGGTGTAGGTCTGGGCCTTCAGACCCTGTGCCCGGAAGACCTGACGACCGGTCAGATCCAGTACCTCGACCTGACGCAGTGGCTGCGTCGCCAGACGGTGTGCCACCGTAAAGGTGCCTTGCGTCGGGTTGGGATGCAACTCCAGCTGCTCGGCCAGCAGCCGGTTCTGGATAGAGGTGGTGTTCAGCTCCAGGGCCACATTCATCCGGGGCACCAGATAGCCCATGATCGAGTCCACGTAGATGCGCCCCTTTTCGGGCGACATATCGGGATTGCTGGCGCGCTGCCGACAGTTCGCGATCACCCCGGGAAAGGGGGTGCCCCCTGTGGCAAAGTCCCAGGTGGCGATAAAGGCCGCTTCATTCCACCAGCTCCAGGGGCTACCTTCCGGCACCAGGGGCAGGGTGGCGCCATTGGTGCAGGTGTAGTCGCCCGGGGTAAAGGGGCGGTTGAAGGGAAAGATGCCCTCGTTGCCACCGTTCAGGGTGTTGGCCGCCGTGGTAAAGGGGTCGCTGAAACCGGCATTGACAAAGACATCGTTGTTGCCAAATGTATTGGCGATTTCGGCCACGGTATAGGAACCCGCCGCCTGGTCAATCACCGTGTTGCCGGTGGTGGGCACGATTACCACGCCGATTTCGTAGGGGGCGTTGGGGTCCTGTGGCGTGTGAAAGGAGACCACTGGCATGTCGCCCGGATCCATCCAAGAGGAGTCACCCAGGGCCCCCCCGATGTTGAAGACCATGTTGAACTCGGAGCTGTAGCCCACGTGGTTAGGGATGTTCTGCGCGGTCAGGTTGGTGCCATAAATGTTGCCGTGGACCGTCGTGTCCACGTAGGGCAGCCCGGTGTTGAAGTCGGTAAACTTGGGCAGCAGCACCTTGCTGTAGTCGTCAAAGAATGCCGCGCCCAGCGAGATGTAGCCGCCGGTGCCTTCACCCCCGACCACAATCTTGTCGGGATTGATGCCATAGGGGTTGCCGTCTTCGGCTACGGTCTTGCGCATGAAGCGCACCGCCGTCCGGGCATCGATGATGCCCCGGTAAGCGGCCTGCAGCAGCGTCGCCGTCTGGATCTCCTGGCTGGGGTTCAGGGCATCCCAACCCTGCCGGTTAAAGGTGGCTGCGACCACGTAGCCACGCTTGGCCAGGCGGGTACAAATTTCCACGATGATGCTGTCCTTGATGGTGCCGGAAGGGGCGCCATTCAGGATAGCAGGGAGAAAGTTGCCGGTGGCAAACATGATCACCACCGGGCGGTCGGTGGCGGTGTCGCCATCAGGCATGTAGATGTCCATGATCAGGTCCTGCTGCGCCTGCAGCAGCACGGAGACATTGTTGCCATAGACAACGCTGTCCATGCGGACCACGTTGGCAAAGACCTCATCCAGGTAGCGCACCTGGGCCGACAGGCTCAGGCCGCTCATCAGGCAGAGAAGAAAGAGAAGGGGTCGAAGTGTTCGCATAACTACTTGTGTAATTAAGGGTAATGGAAAGGAATGGTAGAAGAAGCGGCGGTTGTCACCGCCGGGGAGAAAGGATTACCAGTTATCCAGTTCAGCTACGAGCGTCAGGTAAACCAGGCGCCCCACCCGGGGGCCGCCGTAGAGCTGGTAGGTAAAATTGTTGAGCAGGTTGGAGGCGCCCAGCTTGAGGGTGGACTTCAGGTCCGGGAAGCGCCGGTTGATCTGCGCATCAAGCAGGGAATAAGAGGGGATTTGTCCGGTAAACTGTGGCGAGCCCTCAAAGAGGAAGCTGTCGATCCATTTGTAATTCACGCTGAAACCCCAATGCTCCACGCCGAAGACCTCCAGTTCCCGGCCGCTGATGCCGATATTGAACTTGTGCTCAGGGGTGTTAAAGGCCGGGATGATGGGATCATCCGTCTGGGTGTTGAGGACATTCCAGGAATAGTTGCCGTTCAGGGAGAGCCCGTTGTCAAAGAAGTAATTCATCCCGATGGTAAAGCCCTGCGTCGTGACGATGTCCTGCGCATTGGCGGCAACCCGGAAGGCTTGCGCGGCAATCAGCTGATCGGGAAAGGCCTGCGAGAAGCGCAGGTCCACGCCGATATTGAAGCCGATAAAGTCGCGGTAGCGACTGAAGTAGTAGCTCGCGTCTATGAAGAGGCGGTTGTTGGCCAGAGTGGCGCGGTAGCCCACCTCAGCGGTTTGTACCCGCTCGGGCCGCACGGGGTCGATGTCAAAGTACTCGATCAGGCTGGGATCCTTGGGAAAGGACTCAAAAAAGCGACGTAGAGAGGCGGTATCGGCCAGGTTCTGGTACCCATTGATGTTGCCCGCCAGGATGGCGCGGCCCACGTTGTAGTAGAGATATTGGTCGGCCAGGGTCGGGTTACGCACCGCCGCCGACAGGGCCACCCGGAAGATGTGCTTTTCTCCCGGCGAGTATACCGCCGAGAGGGCATAGGAGGGGATAAAGTTGAAATTCTGGTTTTTGTCCAGGCGGGCGGTGGCATTCAGCCGCAGTTCGTCGCCCCAGCGCCTTTCAAGACCGGCGTAGAGGCCGTACTCAAAGTTGGTAATACGGTTGTAGGAGGAGTCCAGTCGCACGCTGCCATCGGGCAGCGTGTCGCGGCGCACCATCAGCGAGTCGCTGAAGATGTTGCCATCGGAGATGGGGCGGTATTGCCGGGCGTTGCCCCCGACGGTGATTTCGGCCCACTCAGGCTTGAACTTGTACTCGCCATGTACGTGGAGGAGAGCCGATCGGTCGATCAGACGGGTGCCCCCCTGCGCCAGAGGCGTGGAGGTGATGAGCTGAAAGACGGAGTCAAAGGCCGCTGTCCCCGGCTCCAGCCGGGGAAACTGGTAGGTGTCGGCAAACTGCCGGGCCGAGTCGTGCAGGGCAATCAGCAAATCCTGATTGGCGGCGAGCACCGAGTCGGCCGTATCATAGCCGTAGGGAAAGGTCTGAGGGGGGAAGCCCTCCAGCGCGCGCACGATGCCGCGCATGCCGCCGCGTACATACATGGGGTGGGAGGTGGGAATGCCCCCACTCCAGTAGTTGCGGTAGTCGCGGCTCCAGTTTTCATTGCTCTTGACCCGGTCTTGCAGGCGGAAAGCGGTAAAAACGGCGTCGTAGGAGTTGCCGGCATTTTCATGGGTAGCGTAGGCCCGCACAAAGAATTTGCCTTCTTCCCGCACCTCCAGCCGGTGCTGAAAAAAGCGAATATCCTTGAGGCTGTAGCGATTGTCCCCCTGCAGCACCGTGGTACCCGTGGCAAAGTTGGAGGAGGCGATCAGCTCGACCTTGGGCCGCAGCTTGTAGTGCAGCGCGCCGGCCAGCTTGAGGTTGCGGGTGTCGTAGTCTACCAGATCCACCTCTTCGTAGCCCGTTCGAAACCAGCGGCCCAGGCCGGGATTGATGACCTGATCGGTCGGACCGGTGGCATTGTTGATGCCGCCGGTGAGGTTTTCGTCGCCGTAGCGGTTGACGGCATCATAGCGGCCGGGATTGGTCCGGTCATAGGGTTGCCCATCCACCGGGTCGAGGTTGTCGGCCACCCAGTCGTCGACGGTGAGGTAGTAGGCGTTGAGTTTGAAGGCGAGGCGCTCCTCTCCCTTTACCTTGAAGGTCCGGGCATAGCGCAGGGCGCTCTCGACGAGATTGCGCTCGCCCACCCGCACCATGGCCGAGAGACCCCGGTGGACAAAAGGGCTTTTGGTCCGCATCGAAATCACCCCGTTGAAGGCATTGGGGCCATAGTAGGCCGAGGAGGCCCCCACGATGAGGTCGACTTGCTCGACATCCAGCTCGGAGGCCCCCAGGAAGTTGCCCAGCGAGAAGTTCAGGCCGGGGGCCTGGTTGTCCACCCCATCGATGATCTGCAGGGAGCGGATGGGGGCGGCGCTGTTGAAGCCGCGGGTATTGATCACCTTGAACCCAATGCTCGCCGAGGTGAGGTCCACCCCCTTGAGCGCGCCCAGGCCGTCGTAGAAGTTGGCGGCGGGGGTCTCCTTGATGGCCACGATGCCCATCGTCTCGACCGAGAGCGGGGATTGCTTTTGCCGGTCTACCAGCGGGCTGGAGGTAATCTCTACCTCGCCGATGTTAAAGGCATTTTGGGTGAGATATACCGTGATGGGGGCTCCGTACTCGGTGAGCGTAACGGTAACGGTGTCATAGCCAAAGTAGGCGACCTCCAGATCGATGGGAAGATCCTGTTGCACCCGAAGGGAGAAGGTACCATCATCCTGGCTGAGGGTACCGCTGCGGGTACCGCTGATGAGGACTCTGGCCCCGACGAGGCCTTCATTGTTGGCCTGGTCTACGACCTGTCCCTGGAGGGTAAGACCCTGGCCGTGCAGGCTGGCGGGCAGGACGATGAGCCCGGTCAGGGTGCAGACAAGCAAGTACGGGCTCAGGAGACGCCGCAGGCGGCGAATGATACGCAGAGAACACATGTAAAAAGCGAGTAGTAGTGAGCGTGAGAAAGGTCATCCGCTCCCGGAGAGGGGCCGGGATTGGGAAAATGTGTGTAGACAGAGAAAGGAGGGACGTGTTTCCGGTTGGTCTGGGCGGGGAAGAAAGGCAGCCCGCACCCGTATAGCAAGATAGAGATTCCTTTCGGGATTTACATATGCGATTTTTCGTATCAAAAGGAAAAAGGGCGACCATTTGGTCGCCCTTTCCGGAAGAAAAGAACCCATGTACCAAGCCGTGAAGGCTAGGCAGCAACCTGCTCGAAAGCATCCTTTGACGTAAGGGTCAATTCGTGCAGCGGATATCCCCGCAAGAGATGGTGCGCGGGGTGGAAGCTGAGATGTTGGATTTGGGGTAGGGGGGCATTGGATTGGATCCAACTTGTTTCTTGCGCCGCCGTCAGCACGAGCGGCATCTGTAGGCCCAGGGGGCGTAGGGCCGCCGGGGCCGGGGCTGTCACCAGGGCGAAGGCCTGCAGCAGGCTGCCATCGGCCTGCTGATAGGTATCGAAAATGCCCCCGAGGCAGAAAGTCTGCCCATCAGGCCGGGCGACCTTATAGGCCTGCCCTTTGCCCCCCAGCCGGGCATAATAGCCATCAACGGGAATCAGGCAGCGCTGCTGCCGTACCGGCCGCTGGTAGGCCGGCTGCTGAAACAGCTGCTCGGCCGGAGCAAACCCCAGGTGCGGCATGCGCCGCGCCGGCTGGTCCCAGCGGGGCTGTAAGCCCCAGCGAAAGAAGCGCAGTCGCAAGCTGCCTTGTTCTTCGACCAGGACGGGTGCGTAGTCACCCGGTTGAAAACGACCGCCCTCCAGCAGACGCAGGCTGGGGCGATGGGGGGTCAACTCAGGACGGTACTCGGTATTGAAAGTATATGCAGCCAGCATGGGGGAATTTGTTTACCCCCAAGGTGCTAACTATTTTGGATATATGCAAATTAAATTAGAAAATATGTTGTCCTTTTTAGAAATACGGAACGGAAATGCTAATAAAAAACTCATGCAGCGGTACCGGCTGACGCACCCATCAGAAAACCCTGAATAAGGGTTATGCGCGTAGATCAAGGGCACCCTTGGTCCTGAACGAGATAGGTAAATGCTTATATAATTGATTGTTAGATAGTTGGGGTTCATCCTGCTCCGCTCAAATTTAATCTTGGATTAACATTGGGCTCTTTACCTTTGCGGCGAAGTTTGAGCGCCTCACGACTACTCACTCGGACTGCTTTCATATTCATTTATCCCTGCTTTTTTATCATGAGAAAAACTGTCTTACACATTGCATTCAGCCTGGCGCTGCTTGCCTTCCTGATGCCGGCCTCCATGCTGGCTCAGGGGGTGACGACGGCGTCCATGAGCGGAACGGTCGTAGACACGGATGGTAGTGGCCTGGAAGGGGCTACCATCGTAGCCACGCACACGCCTACGGGTACCAAATATGGTGCCATTGCCCGGGAAGGCGGTCGTTTCAACCTGCCCAACATGCGGGTAGGGGGTCCTTACCTGATCTCGGTTTCCTACACCGGCTACACCCGGCTAGAAGTGGAAGGAGTGTTCCTTCGCCTTGGGGAGGAGTTTCGTCAGGATTTTACCCTTTCCGAGTCCAGCCTGGAGCTCGAAGAGGTGCTGATCACCAGCCGCTCCGGGACCTCCGGTTCCAACTCCGGTACCAGTACGCAGATCACCTCCAGCGACATTGAGGTGGTGCCTACCCTGAACCGGGACCTCGCCGACTATGTGCGGCTTACGCCCCAGTCTACCGGCTATGCCGGTGGTACCTCCTTCGGCGGGGTCAACAACCGCTACAACGCCATCTACATCGATGGTGCGGTCAACAACGACGTGTTCGGTCTGGCCAGCTCCGGAACCAACGGTGGCCAAACGGGTACCGCTCCTTTCTCGGTCGACATCATCGACCAGTTTCAGGTGGTGCTCTCCCCCTATGACGTGACCCTGGGTGGCTTTGCCGGGGGTGGCGTAAACGCCGTGACCAAGTCCGGTACCAACGAGTTCAAGGGGACGGCTTACTACTTCCTCCAGAACGAAAGCATGGTCGGCAAGACCAACACGACCCTGACCGATCGTACCGGTAGCGAGCCTTCTGCCGTAGCGCCCTTCTCTCAGAACCTCTATGGTGCCTCTCTCGGTGGCCCCATCGTGAAGGACAAGGTCTTCTTCTTTGTCAACGCTGAGTTCCAGCAGGATGCTACGCCCGCTCCCTTTGACTTCG
>RFHL01001029.1 GCA_003696875.1 Bacteroidota bacterium
GCGCAGTTTTGACCGCTATGCCTATGCGGCCCGATTGGCGCTCACCCTTACCCCGGCGACCGGCCATCGCCTGGGGGCCAGTGCCTATGCCGGCCGGCGTACCCAGTACCGTACCGCCGATATCCTGTATGATTTTCAGCAGCGCAGCCGGATCGCGGCCCCAGATTTTCTGGGGCCGGAAGCTTATTGGGACCGCTACCAGGCCACGGGCCAGGCCACGGTTGATGGCCAGCGTCTCGATTCCCTCACCTTCTACAACGAAAACCTGCGGGTGCGCCGGGGCGACTTTTTTATTGGTGGAATCGACTATCGTCATGCGTGGTCCGAAGGGCAACATCTCACATTGTCGGCCCTCTATGAGCACACGTTTCTGGGAGGCCCCACCGACAACCTGAGCTTGGCCTGGCCCAATGTCGGTGATACCCTTCAGTACCAGTACAACACCAACGACAACCCTTTGGACGGTGTCCGTTTGCAAGCCGATTACCACCATAGTTGGGAGCGTCTCAGCCTAGAGACAGGTTACCAGTTTCGCTTTCTCACTCACCCGGGAGATTTTCTTTACGAAGACTGGGATCTGGAAAATGACCGTTGGGTGACCAACCCCATCTTCACCAACCGGCTGGGGCTGACGCGTCACCTGCACGCCCTGTATGCCCAGGTGAATGGGCAGCGTGCGCGCCTGACATACACCATTGGCCTGAGAATGGAGTATATGGACCGGGAAGTGCAACTGGCAGAACCCGACACCACCTATTTTCTCCGGCTCATAAACCCTTTCCCCAGCATCAACCTTTCCTATGATTTGGGGAAAGGCTGGACCACCCGGGTGGCCTACAGCCGCCGGATCGAACGGGCAAGCACCTTTATGGTGACTCCTTTTCCCGAGCGTGAGCATTCCGAGACCCTGGAGCAGGGCGACGCCGAGTTGATGCCAGAACTGATAGATCTGGGGGAGTGGGGCCTGGTGAAGGCCTGGGGAGATCATTCGATATCCGCGACGGCATACGTCCGGCAGGTCCATAACCTGATCAATCGGGTCAATACCGTCTACAACGACAGCATTCTCAACCGGATCTACACCAATGTAGGCACCGGCCGGGCCAGTGGGGTAGAGCTGGGCACCAACCTCTATCCCCTGAGCTGGTGGAAAGTCTATGTCGGGGCCAATGTGTACCAGTACCGCATCATCGGTACACTCTTTGGCGACGAGGTCAATGCCTCCAACCTGATTTTCTCTCTGAATGGCAATATGACCTTTAACCTGCCGCACGCCTGGAGTCTGCAGACAGGCTTCAACTATCTGGGGCGCCGGGCCACGGCGCAGGGGGAAGACGGGGCCTTTTACAACCCCAGCCTGAGCCTGCGCAAAAGCTGGGGGCGGTTGTCGCTCCATGCCCAGTGGCAGCACATAGACATGGGGCTCCTCCAGAGCAATGAGCAGCGTATCACCACGGCCCGTGAGGATTTCTTTACGACCACCAATTATGTCTATGAAGTGGATGTCCTGCTGGTTGGGCTTAGCTTTGCACTCAATCAGAGGACAAAACAAACAAAGTTTATTCAAAGTGAATTTGGGGACAAAGAATATTAGCCTTGGGGCCTGGCTCCTCGCCTTGTGGGGACTGCTGGCTTGTCAGCCTGCGACCGCCCCCGAGGGGGGCGCGGCCGTCCCGGCAGATCGCCCCGCCACCGTTTTCTACCTGCTGCGCCATGCCGAGCAGGCTACTGAGCCTGCTGAAGATCCTCCCTTAAGGGCCTTGGGCGTGGCCCGGGCCGCCCATCTGGCCGAGGTCCTGGCCCCGGCGGGCGTGGAGGCGATCTACGCTACGCCATACCGGCGGGCCCAGGCCACGGTGGTCCCGCTGGCCGACAGCCTGGGGCTGTCTGTTCTCACGTATGATCCCGATCTGGACCTGAGCGTCCTGATAGATAGCCTGTCCCGGCAACATGCCGGGCAACGGATCTGCATAGTCGGGCACAGCTCCACCATTCCTGGCATGGTCAATGTCCTTTTGGGCGCCAATCGCTATGAAAGCCTGGCCAAAAGTGACTTTGCGTCACTCTTCATGGTCATGAAACCGGCCCAGGGGCCGGTGGAGGTTCTGCGGTTTTCCCTGCCAATTCCTGAAGTTGAGGGAATCAAGAGAGGATAGGGGTTTTTGTTACAAGAGTGTAAGGAAAAAGCGGGTTTCATCCGCTTTTTTCCGGCTTTTTCGGGCTTTTTTCCGTATACTTACCATTACCTGAGAGGCCGTAGGTATGCCTTTTTTGGGCAGCTCCGGCGGCAAATTGCCCAGCAGATCACGTCCCTGTCCGGGGCGCTGTTGCGCCACTTTTCCCCTGCTTACTCGCTCCCTTTTTTGTGAAGCTGAGGCCGGCCTCGGTTTCCTGATGGTTCTTTGCATTTTGACAAGTCCCACTACACATATATCTCCACGTTCCTAACCCATCTTTCATGGACGCGCTTTTAAAAGCCAAACTCCCGCTTACGATGTCAGTCCCGGAATATCGGGCATTTGTTGACAAGCTGGTTGCCGAGGAAACCACCACCGGTGATCATCCTGGCCCAGAGTTGGTCTCTTTTACCAAGTTAAATAACCGGCGGATGTCCCGTCTGGACCGCACCAATAAGCTGGTTCCCGAGGTGCGCACAGCATTGCAGCGCCTGCAAGGGCATTATCTGTGGGTGGTGATCACCGAGCCCTGGTGCGGCGACGCCGCGCAGGCCATCCCCGCCCTGGCCAAGATGGCCGAGGCTGCTCCAAACGTCGAGATGCGGCTGATCCTGCGGGATGAGCATCCCGATCTGATGGATCAGTACCTGACCAATGGGAACCGCTCCATTCCCAAGCTGATTTGTATCGACCGGGATACGGAAGAAGTCGTGGGTACCTGGGGGTCGCGCCCCGCCGAGGCCCAGCAAATTGTGATCGATGCCAAGGCCGCCGGGGTGCCCAAGGAGGAATTTCTCCGTCAGGTCCAGATGTGGTACAACCGCAATGGGAGCGTAGCCATTCAACATGAGGTCATGGCTCTGCTCAACGCAGCCGAGGCCGTACCGGCCTGACCAGATCGAATGAGTTTATGATACCGGTGCCTGCCCTTGCGGCAGGCACATTCTTTTTGAGCACCGCAGAGGCCGACCTTTGAATTGCTGCACTTTTTTTGCTTTTTCACCGTATAATGGTGTGCATTTCGGCCGCTTTTCCTATCTATTGAGATAGAAGCCGCTCTCGGGACCTGTCGGTGTCTTTGGTATGGGTCCTGCTTTTGTGCCCGCCGCAAACGTTGTGATGGTATGTTCGCTCCCGAAGTAGAAGCTCAAGAAAAAAAACACGAACGCATCAGCGCCCTGCTGACGCTGTTGTTCACCATCGTGTTTTTCCTTGTTAGCCTGTTGTTTACCGTGTACCGCGACCGGGTCCCCCCTCCCGGGGTCAAGGACTATCAGGTCCTGGGATCGATCGATTTTGGCGACTACCGGCAGGGTAGCCGCAACATCAACAACTTTCAGGAGGCGGTTCCCAATCCCTCCGAGGCGCCCCCACAGCCTACGCCGCC
>RFHL01001030.1 GCA_003696875.1 Bacteroidota bacterium
GAGCTGCCCGCCGTAAAGCAGGAACCGCCAGGGAAAAAGCAGCTGAAAGAGGACAAAGGCCCCCAGGAGCGCCAGGCCCCAAGGAGGCAAGGGGCGCGGGGAGCCAGCGGACGGTTGGGAGTCCGGGCCAAACCTGTTAGTCAATCGCTGCTGCCAGCGGGCATGGGGTTCGGCCGGAAAAAAAAGGAGGGTGAGGCCGATCATCACCACCGGAAAAACGCCGATCTGAAAAAGGATTCCGGTCATCAGGTGAAACAGGATCACGGCCAGATAAGCCCAGGGCCGGCTCCTGTCCCAAAGCAAAAAGAACACGATGGTACAATCATAGAGCATACCCACCCAACTGAACAGATAGGCCGCCAGGGGCTGAGCCAGCAGCGGACCCAGCAGCGGCAAATCGCTGTGCGCGGGCAGCCATATTCGCAGCGGCAGGGCCTCCAGCAACCAATCGCTATGAATCTTGAAAATCCCGGCAAAGACATAGACCACCGCCAATTGAACGCGCAGGATACCTACGGTCCAGCGGGGCACCTCGTTTAGAGCAGTCACTCGCCCTTGCTTCACATCCAGGGAGCGAGCCCGGCCAGCCGGAATCAGGATCATGAGGCCCGCAAAGAGGCTCACGAAGTAGTAGTGATTGAGGTAGTAGGTGAGGTCAATGAGCTCGGTGTAGGTAAAGAGCAAGAAAAAAACCGTAGCAGACACCCGGTACCAAAAGCCCAATGTGATCCCCAGCGCCGCGAGGACCATAAGCCCGTGTACGGCGTACATGGCGTCCGGAGGCAACACCTTCACCCAGGCAAAGCCGGGATAAGAAAAATGAAAAAGCGGATCAAGGTAGTGGTCCCCGATCCAGCCCAGGTACATAAACCGCAAGGTAGAGCCCATCATCAGCAGCCCAAACACCACCCGTACCGTCACCAGTGGGGCGATCGGTACGGATTGGTTCAGGTATGCAGTCAGACGAGACATGTGGAGAAATATGGATGAGCGGCCGCTCAGTCACCATCCCCACTGTCGTAGGTGATGCTGATCCCGAGCCGGGAGGAGAGGTCACTTTTGAAAAAACGCGTCAATTGCTGCAGTTCCGAAAAGGCTGTCTCAACAGATGCGGGATCCTGACGGATCCGATCGGCGAGAGAGGCTCCTGTAGCCAGCGGCGCGAGCGCCTGCCGGGCCGCCTCCACTTGCGGCCGGGTGCTGGCCACCAGTTCAGGACCTCCGGTGACCGTCTCCAGATAGGCAGCCCAGCCAGCCCCCTCCCAGACCAACACAATGGCCTCAAAATGAGCCAGGAGCAAGGCCCCCGATTGCCCGCTGAAATAGGCCTCTACCCGGCCGGGC
>RFHL01001031.1 GCA_003696875.1 Bacteroidota bacterium
AATGTGGTCACCCGGAACATCTCGCCCGCTCCTTCTCCATCGGTTGCGGTGATGATGGGCGAATGGATGTTGAAGAATCCGCGGTCGTTGAAGTATCGGTGTATGGCAAAGGTGAGTGCATGCCGTATGCGGAAAACGGCTCCGAAAGTGCTGGTACGCATGCGCAGATGGGCGTTCTCCCGCAGGAACTCCAGACTGTGTTTCTTCGGCTGAATGGGATACGTTTCAGGGTCGGCCTCTCCCAGCACCTGAAGGTGGGAGGCCTTCACCTCCACCCGCTGTCCCTT
The DNA here is from genome assembly GCA_003696875.1 of Bacteroidota bacterium. Lineage (GTDB taxonomy): Bacteria > Bacteroidota > Bacteroidia > J057 > J057 > RFHL01. The sequence continues at coordinate 288 of RFHL01001031.1, forward strand.
ACCCTCGCTGGCCGTCAGGATGCCGGCTATGGCCACACATGCTCCGGTGGTAACGGCTCTGAGCTGCTCCTCACTGAATCCGTTCTGCAGGTCGAACACACACTGAATGCTGCGCACGGTCGAGCCATCGTTCACGGTCACGAAATTGACGTATGCGTTGCCGCGTTTGGTCCTTACCCAGCCCTTCACTTCCACCTCCCGGTCCAATCGGTCGGTATTCAAAAGCTCCTTTATGCTTTCCATTTGTTGCGTTTAGAAGGGCGCAAAGATAAGGATGCCGTCTGCACGAACCATGTGGCCTAAGGTACATGGTCAAGTCGTTGCCCGGCAGGGGGGGCGCCCCTTCATCTCCGTCTGCCGTACCGCCCGCCACCACCTGTCCTATCCGTTCCGCCCTGCCTTTGCGCACCGCTGCCTGAACGGGGTTTCCGGGATGGGCGCTGGCCCTGCTGTTTCCTTATGGGAGCCGACTCGGGGTCCTTGGGTTCAAAACCGGGAATGATATCGGTCTGCATGGGTTCCCCAAGCAGTTTTTCAATGGCCTTCACATGATCCACCTCATCCCCTCCCACCAGAGAGATGGCCTCGCCAGTGGCCCCGGCTCTTCCGGTCCTTCCGATACGATGCACATAATCTTCGGGGATATTGGGCAGTTCGTAATTGATCACATGCGGTAGAAGCGGAATATCCAATCCTCGCGCGGCAATGTCGGTGGCCACCAGTATGCGAACGGTGCCTTTCTTGAAGGCACCAAGGGCCTTGGTGCGGGCGTTCTGGGTCTTGTTTCCGTGTATGGCCGCGGCAGAGACCCCTGCCTTGTCCAACTTCTGGGCAAGGCGATTGGCTCCGTGCTTTGTCCGGGTGAACACCAGCACCTGTTGCCAGTCCTCTTCTTGAATGAGCTTGATGAGCAGGGCCGTCTTTCTCCCCTTGTCAACGCGTATTACCCGTTGGGCGATCTTTTCCACCGTTGTGTTCTCCGGAGTGGCCGTAACGGTGACGGGGTCTGTGAGGAAAG
>RFHL01001032.1 GCA_003696875.1 Bacteroidota bacterium
GCCTCCTGCCGGCGCAAAGCGATCTGCTTCACCACCCCCACAAAGTTGTGGGTACGCAAGCGCTCATTTACCCGCTGGATAAGCTGCCCAACCGCTTGCTCATGGGCGTCGAGGGCTCGCGCCATGTGGCCAACCTGCCCCGCCAGTTGGGCAAAGTGATGAGCCAGATCCTCCATCAGATCCCCCAATTGGCCGCCCTCCAGCAAGTCCTCCAGGCGATCCAGGGCGGCTTTGACTTCGGCCTCTCCCGTGAGGGAAGCGGGCAGCCCGAGAGCATTGTCAGGACGGAGGGGGCTGACCAGCGTCTGAAGCGCCTGGCGTAGCTGCCAGGATGTCCGACCCAGAGACTCCTGAAGCTGGTATATGTGGGACATCAGTACTGGCAGATCAAGGGAGGCCGAAGAATCGGGAGTGATCTCTCCCTCTCCTTGAGGGGAGTGAGCTGGGGCATGGTCGGAGGCAAAGGCCTCGGCCTGGGTCAACTGATCTTTCAGCCGGCGGGCCTCGGCTTCGAGCTCTGCCTGCTCGGCCTGCACGTTTTGGAGACGGGCTTGCAGGCTTGCCTGCTGGTGGCGATGACTTTGCTGCAGCTGATCCAGCTGCTGGCTGAGCTGGTCTGCCTCCTGTTGCCAGCCCGGCAAGCGATCGGTATATCGGATGCAGTCCTGGGCATATCGGATCAGCTCTGGCCCCAGCGCCCGCAAGCGAAGGATTTCTTCGCGAAGGCCGGCGCCGGAGAGGTGGCTTTGATCTGCCTGGGAGGGCCTGGGGACCGATTCAGCCAGTGTGCTGAGGCTTTTGGTGAGTAGGCTGTCTACCGCAGCGAGGGCTTCCCGGCCTTCGGACTCAGCCTTTTCCCGCGCGCTCAGGTGGACCTGAAGGGCAGTTTCAGCCTCCGCCAGCGCATAGCGCTGGCGCAGGAGGGCCACCTCTGTTTGTTGCCGGGCGTCCTGCTGGAGGTCTTGCAGGTGCAGTTTTTCCTTCTGGATCTTCTGTGAGCGTTGCTGGAGGCGGTGGGTTTCGGCCTGTTCCTGCGCCTGAAGCGCACGGATCTTTTGCCGGTTATACCGCTTCTCAGTGTTGAGTCGCTTTTCCTGATATTGGGATTGAGCGGCCACAACCGCTTTGCGGGCTGCCTCTCGCTGCTGGGTGAGGGCTTTGCGCCGCTCCTCCAGTTTTTGGGGACTCAGGTCCGGAGCTTCGATCTCGGACAGGTCCAGGCGGACACCAAAAAGCAGGTCATTCAGGCGTTCGATCTGCGGTGCGAGGTAGGGATGAAAGAGCACGTCTTCCCGCACGACCTTGCCGATGCTCTGGTCCCAGTCGGGGTAGCGATCTTCCAGCCAGCCGTAAAAGGTACCACTGATTTGGGTGAGCTGCTCGTCCAGTTGCCTCAAGGCGTCATCTAATTGACTGATCTCTTGCTGCAGGCGCGCTTGCTCCTGGGTCCAGGCGGCATCCAGCTGGGAGAGGGCCTGATCGCGTTGCTGCTCCATGTCCCGCCGGGCTTGCTGGGTCTGGGCAAGGGCAATCTCGTCCCGGATGCGGGCCTCGCGAAGGTGTTGGAGCCGCTCACGGCTGGCTTCCAGAGCAGTCGGGTTGGGCACTTGGCCTTCCTGGCGGGCTATTGCCTCTTTCAATTGGAGCACGCGGTCCTGCAGCTCGACTTGAGTCTGTTCCAGGGCCGATCGTTGGGTGTGCTGCTGGACTTCGAGGGCTTGGCGCTGCTGCAAAGCCTGGGCATAGGCGGCAGCCTGTCGCTGCAGCCGGGTCAATTCAAGGGTTACGGCCGTTGGGTCGGGGGGCAAGGGTTCGGCGAGACGGGCCTCCAGCTCTGGCAGCTGCGCGTAGCGCTGGGCATCGGCCTTGAGCTGCCTGGCCTCATGCTGAGCCGCCAGTCGCTGAGCCGTAGCGATCTGATGTTGGAGCGCGCCCAGGGCCCGTTCCAGCCGGGCGCGTTGGGTTTGATACCGTTCCTGTTGCACCTCCAGGTCCTTCCGCAGACTGACCTCTTCGGCAGACCGCTTTTGCTCCCGGGCCTGCAGGACCTGAAGCTGCTGCCGCGCTAGGCCCAGGCTTTTGGCCCAGGCCTGCCAGAGGCCGTCCAGTCGGTGTTGTTGTTCGCGTTGCCACTTGCTGGTGGCAAGGATCTGCCGGGCGGTGGATTCGTGGGCCCGAAAAGCTTGCAGATCCGCCTGATGGCGGTCAAAATCCTGCAAGGCCTTGCGGATGGGGGACAGGTCCAGCTGGGTCAGGCCCGCCTGCTGGCTGACGAGGCTTTGCTTGAGAAAGCTGGCTTCCAGCCGGCGGTTGAGGAAGATGTGAGTCAGCGCCTGCCAAAGGGGCGGGTGAGGCGATACTTCGCTAAGGAGATAGGGTCGGAAAGCGGTGCGCTCTTTGCCCCGGAGTCCGCCGTAGAGGATGTCCCGGTAGGTTTCGGGTGAATCGATAACCGGGCTATGGGTTTGGCTCCGGCGGTCGAGCTCCACCGCCAGTGCGTCAGGAGTGCGGGCCAGGCCTTTTTCGTCCAGAAAAAGCTCCGGGTCATAGCTGCCCTTGACAAAGCGGAAGCGAAGCTGATTTTTTTTTCGAAAGACCAACGCCAGAAAGGGGCCGCTGCTGCCTGCCACTTCGTAGACCAGCCAGCTATTGGGATAGGGGAAGTAAAAGCGAATAAAGGGCTCCTGATGAGGGGCGAGGCCCAACTGCTGGTCGGAAGCGGTGTAAAAAAACAGGATGGCCCGCAGCAGGCTGCTTTTGCCCATCCCGTTGCCGCCCATCAGGTGCACATTGCCCCCGAGGTCCAGTTCCTGGTAGGGAATGGCCGCGCTGTGCAGACAGATGAGGCGTCGTAGTTGGGGCACAGAGAAGGATTTAGGCGTCCTGAGAGAGCTCGATTTGCTGAATCAGCGCTTCGAGGTAGGAAAAGGCATTGAGTACGAGGTATACCTCCTGGGCTTCGTTTTCCAGTTCGAGAAAGGAAGCCCGCTCCAGGCTGCGGAGAAACAGGCGGGCCCGGTCGATGCGCTGGGTGGCGGTACCGCGGAGCGGCAGGTCCGAGAGTTTGCGGCTCAGGCAGGGTGTCTGCTGGCAGCGGAGCGCGATCTGCTCCGGGGAGAGGCGGTAGCCCGGCCCCAGGGCCGGGTCATAAGCCTTCAGGAAATCGAGCCAGTCGATGTAGCGGTATAGCCGCTCGATTTTGTCCTCCAACTGGCTGGGCGTACGTTCGCGGGAAAAGTAGAAAAAGTCATCTCCCCGCTCCAGGCGGAAGCGAATGGTGGCGAAATAGGTCTCCAGTGTCTCAAAGTGCGCGTCAATCACCCGGAAAAGCTCGGCTTGCTCCCGGTCCAGGCTGTTGGCACTGATGAAGAGGCCCCGGCTGAGGCGCTCGAAGATGTCCGCAGTTTGGGCGGGAAAGTCCATAGGGAGGCAGGCAAAAAATGACCGGACGAAGCCAGAAATGGTGGTCGCCAAAGGTCGCAAATTCTCCCGGATTTTCCAGTGGGGATCGCGCTGGGCGGCCTACTGCCGCCGCAGGCTATACTGGTAGCGAACCGCCCCTTCTTCACGCCAGAACGTGAGTGTTTCGCCATCGTAGGCATAGGTGTAGGAGCCCTGCAGCACCATGTCAGACTTGACGCCGGGTCGAACCACGCCTTCATGCTCAAATTCCAGCGTTTGCCCCCGCAGACGGAAGCTTCCTACACCGCCGGCCGGCACCTGATTGGGATTGCCTGAGCAAAGAAAGCGCTCCGCGTTTAGGGTAAGGGTTACGGCCCCTTCCCGGGCGATGCTCTGCGGAGCATCTTCCAGCTGGAAGGTTCCTTCATAGGTGCCCTCCAGGGCTACCGGGCTCAGGGATTCGCGCTGACAGGCAGACCATAGGAGAAGAA
>RFHL01001033.1 GCA_003696875.1 Bacteroidota bacterium
CTATTCAGATAATTTTACCGCGATGAATTCCTTTTTTGTGTCCTTATTCTCTTCCAGGCAAGCAGGCAGGCGCTACCGACAGGCTCCCTGTGGTCATTTTTCAGGTGCTTGTATAAGCTCCAAGAAACAGGAAATCCCCCCAGGCTCTTTCACCGCATGGTTCAAGCGCACGGAAATTGATATATTCATCCCACTACTACCGTTTCCCCTAAGCCTTTTCACATGCGCCTGCTGCTCCTCCTCGCCCTGCTGCCCCTGCTTGTCCCCGCTCAGCCCCTACCCGATGGTTCCCGCTGGGAGGCCTGGATCGAAAACCCCGCCCGCGTGGCGGAAAACCAGGAACCCCCGCATGTGCCGCTGCTCCCCTACCCCAATCCAGAGATGGCCCGGCAACAGGTGCCTTCGCCCCGGGTCACCTCGCTCAATGGCCCCTGGCAATTTCACTGGGCCAGCCGGCCCGAGGAGAGCCCGGCCGAGTTTTACCGGCCGGACTTCCCCACCGGCGACTGGGATCAGATCACAGTACCCGGCACCTGGCAGATGCAGGGCTTTGGCCACAATGTGTACAGGAATATCCCCATGGAGTTCGGGCCCTACGACCCGCCCCGGGTGCCGGACCACTTCAACCCCACCGGCGCCTACCGGCGCCGCTTTCAGGTGCCGGCGGGCTGGCAGGACATGGAGACCTTTCTCCATTTCGACGGGGTGAAGTCGGCCTTCTGGGTCTGGATCAATGGCCAATACGTAGGCTTTGACAAGGGCAGCATGACCGCCGCGGAGTGGAACATCACGCCCTACCTGCAGGAGGGCGAAAACACCCTGGCCGTGCGGGTGGTGCGCTGGTGCGATGGTTCCTATCTCGAAGACCAGGACATGTGGCGCTTTGCCGGCATCTACCGCGATGTCTACCTCTTTGCCAAGCCCAAAGCCCACCTTCGCGACCTACAGGTGCAAACCCATCTGGACCTGCCGGGCCAAAGTGCCCGCCTCGAACTCAAAACCTGGCTGCGCAACCTGGGTGAAACGCCCACCAGCCTGCGCCTGCGGGCGCAGCTCTTCTCGCCCGAGGGGCGCGTGATCCGAACCTTTCTCGCCGAGGGGCCCATGCTGGCCCCGGGGGCCTCGGACAGCCTCCGCTTCGATCAGCGCATCAACCGGCCCGAGCTGTGGTCCGACGAACACCCGGCCCTCTACCGGCTGGTCCTGGAAGTCCTTGACGACCGCAGCCGCCTCCTGGAGGCGGTGGAAGAAAGGGTCGGGTTCCGGCAAATCGACATCGAGGAGGGCGTCCTTCACCTCAACGGCAAGCCCGTCAAGATCCGGGGCGTCAACCGCCACGAACACGACCCCATCACCGGCCGCAGCATGAGCCGGGCCCGCATCGAGCAGGACCTGCAGCTGATGAAGCAGCTGAACATCAACAGCATCCGCACCTCACATTATCCCAATACGCCGCTCTTCTACGACCTCTGCGACGAATACGGCATCCTCGTCTGCGACGAGGTCAATGCCGAGTGCCATCTCGGCGAGGACTTCCTCGCCTGGCAGCCCGGCTGGGAGCGCGCCTTCAAGGACCGTACCCTACGCTTTGCCCATCGCGACAAAAACCACCCCAGCGTCTACCTCTGGTCCATGGGCAACGAATGCGGCAACGCCCCCGTGCACCAGCGCATGGCGAATGTCGTCCGCCGACTTGATCCCACCCGGCCGGTCTTTCACCAGCCCAACGGCCCCACCAATGGCGACGCGGCCTGGGCCGATGTCAACGGCACCCGCTACCCCTCGCCCGAGGTGCTGCGGGCCATGGGCGACACCACGCAGCGACCGGTCATCATGGGCGAGTACTGCCACGCCATGGGCAATGCCGTGGGTCACTTCGACGCCTATTGGGACGCGATCTACGCCCACCCCCGCCTGCAGGGCGGCTACATCTGGGACTGGGTCAACCAGGGACTGCAGGTCGACCTGACGGTCACGCCGGATGTGTCCACCTGGGACGCCAAGCAGCGGCCGCGCGCCGTGGTCCACGGCCGGCCCCGGCTGGTGCCGGGCCGCTTCGGGCAAGGCCTCGAACTCAGCGGGCTCGATGACTTCATCGAACTGGACCCGCAGCGGCTCATGGACTACGTGCGCGGCGGCTTCAGCGCCGAACTCTGGGTCAGGCCCCGGGGCTTTCACGGCGACCAGCCCCTGCTCAGCTGGGGCGAAGGGGCCGGCTTCCAGTTGGAGCAGCGCCATGCCGACAGCCTGACCTTCAGCCTCTTCACCGATCAGCGCTACACTCTGACCGTCTACCTGCCCCGCGACTGGGACTACAACTGGCACCATGTGGCCATCACCTATGACGTGCGTGCCGAAGAGATGCGTCTCTTTATCGACGGCATCCCCTACGGCCGCGCCGAGGCGCGGGGCGTGCTCGCCCGCACCCTCGCGCCCGTGAGCGTGGGCCGCAACCACGTCCGCAACCACGAGCAGCAGAATGGCTTCATCAGCGATGCCGCCTTTGATGAGGTGCGTATCTATGCCGTGCCGCTCGGCCACCGGGACATGGGGCGGGAGACGCCCCGGCCCGGCACCCTGGTCCACCTGCCGCTGGACACGGTGTACTCCACCGGCACCTTCCTCTCCTACGGAGCCACCCCCCAAGGCTCCGGCACCATGGACGGCATCGTCTCGGCCCATCGGGTGCCGCAACCCGAAGCCTGGCAAGTCAAGCGCAGCCATGCGCCCATCCGTTTCCGGGCCCTGCCGCCCGATCCCGGGCGGGTGCGGCTCACCAACCACTACCACAGCACCCCGCTGGAGGCCTTTTCCCTGACAGCCAGCCTCTTGCAAGGACCGGACACCCTCTGGACCCGCCCCCTCGACTGGCGGCTGGCCCCGGGCGAGACGGCCGACTTTTCCGTAAAGCTCGGCGACGAAGCCCGGGTCGAAGAACAGCGCCTGCTGATCCGGGTGTGCACGCGAGCGGAAAGCCCCGGCCTGCCGGCCGGGC
>RFHL01000087.1 GCA_003696875.1 Bacteroidota bacterium
CCGGGCTTCGCGCAGCACCCGGGCCGAGGCGGCCAGGCCCGGTGCCAGAAATATTGCTCCACGCCAAAACTCTGGATGCTCCAACCGGCCCCCCAGATGTTGGGCTGATAGGGCACGCCATAGGGCGAGTCGGTGGCAGACCGGCCCACCAGCTGCGCCAGGTGGGCCTGGGCGGCGGCGTCTACCGCCGCCCGGAAGTCGCGATCGCCGATCTGGTCCCGGACCCGGCCGATGGCCCAGCCGATGCGCGGTAGCGCTTCAATGACTGCTCCCTGTTCCTGCACCAGCATCCGCTTGAGCCGGCGGTCATCGGTGGTGAGGATGAGCTCGCTCAGGGCGAGGAATCGGGAGGAAGGGCTGGCCTCGGGACGGGTCTGGGCGCCTGCCCAGAGGGCCAGGGCGACGGCTTCACACTCGGCCGCCAGCGCCGGCCGGGCTTCGCGCAGCACCCGGGCCGAGGCGGCCAGGCCCGCCGCCACGTAGAGTTCGCGGTTGGGGTTGTCCTCGGTGAAGACCCAGCGGTCGTCGGAACCAGGTGCAGGCGTGACCCGCCCGTCGGTCATCGAGGCGGCATCGCCCAGCATCACGTACTGCCGCAGGTCGTTGCAGATGATGCCCCGATACAGGCGACCCAGGGCGCGATAGCCGCCCAGGACGGTGTTCAGGCCATGCTCCATCTGCTGGATGGCGTCGTTTTGCCCGTCGGGGGCGTGGATCTCGACCAGCCGCCGGTCCGGGTCGATCAAGGTAGCGTCATAGTCAAGGCCAAACTCCTCGATCATCAGGGCCAGCTTCCAGACGGTGCCGATTTGCGATTCGACCCGCAGGTCATAATCGCCGGCGTCATGCCAGCCGCCCTGGTTCAGGCCGGGGACGGCCTGATAGGGGACAAAGTCGGTCAGGGTCTCCGGCCCCTGCTTGTAGCCGTCAAAATGGTTGGTGTCGGTAGGCGCCATCAGGGCGTCATCGAGGTGGCAGCTATCGTGCCAGACGCGGTACTTTTCGTTGATCCGCATGTGGCACATCTGTACCGGCAGGTAATACTCCAGCACCGGCTGCCAGGCATGCCGGTCGTAGAGGTCGGCGCGGATCGGGAAGGGATGCGAGCGCTGGCCGCGGTATTCGACCTGATAAAGACCGGGTTCGGTCAGGTCCGAAAAATCATAGCGCAGGTATTGGTAGCGCAAAAAGGTGCCCCAATGCGCGGGTATGCCCGTGCGCACGGGCTGCGGACCGGTTTCGGTGAGGCGGTACAGGGCCAGAGGCGAGGCGCTGCTGTCGCGCCTGTCCTGCTCGATCACGACCTGCTTGGGAGCGGCAGGATGGTAGCCCAGCTGTGAGACCTGGATCACCGGCCGATATTGCCAGCCGGGCAATACGTGAGGGTGAATGACCCACTCCACGGCGCCCCGGGTGGCGCCGGCGGCAATGGGACTGCGCACGATAAACCAGCCGTTGTTGTGATTGGTGCGGCCGTCCCAGAGTTCGAGGGGGGCGGTGTGGCTCTCGATGGTGAAGCGCTGGCTGTCGCACGCGGGGGCTACGGTGAGGCGCCGGCCACTGGCCAGGGGCCGGGCGAGGGCCTCGCCATCTACCATTTGTACAGGGCCATTGGCTTGGCGGGGAAAATGCCCGGCCTGCTCGTCGAGCAGGTAGCCGCGGCCAAAGAGATGGCCGGGAAAGAGTTCCAGGTTAAAGCCCGCCCGCCCGGCCCATTCGGCGGGCAGGGCCTCGGCCAGGTCTACCCGCACCCGAAAGCTATGTCCCTCCAGGGCGGTGACATGCACCTGATAGCGTAGGTGGAGGTCCGGATACAGGATAGGGTTGAAGCCCTGGCGGTTCTTGCTGCTATCGGGGTACCAGAGATCCTGGGTGATGGTCTGGCGTTCACGGTCCAGGTTGCGCTGCCCCCCTTTGGGGACGGGCGACCACTGTCCGGGGGATACTTCGAGTCGCAGGTCCCCGTTGGCGGCGACGCGCCGCCCGTGCTGGATGAGGGTGACGCCGGTCTGGTGGCCATCGGGATAAATGTCGGTAAAGACGGTCACGTCCATACCGGGGCTGCGCAGGAGGCCGGCTTCGTCCAGGGTGTAGCTGGTCTGGGCCCAGAGGCTGCTGGCGCACAGGCCGAGGATCAGCCAAGCCAGACGTAGAATGGGTGTGTTCATCAGAATGCGGTTTGACTCTGATCATACGGGTTTTTTTCCATAAATCCGTATGGCAGGGACCGGCCCGAACCCGGCAGGGGTATCAGGGAATCATCTGGGGTCGCAGCGTCTCCACCATACGGGCGGCCTGGTATTCCAGGTCCTGACCGAGGGGCCGGTTTTGGTCCAGCAGGCGGGTGAGTTCCGCCTGCGGCAGGCCTTTGGCGCCATGCAGCGCCCCGAGGATGGTCCCGGCCACCGCCGCGGCGGTGTCGTTGTCCCGGCCAAAGTTGACGATGAAGGCCATCGACTGAGCGTAGTCCAGCTCGCAGAGCAGCATGGCGGTGAGGCTCACCAGCCAGATCTCGCCCGGGTCGAAGGGCAGCCGCCCGAGGCGGGCGTCCAATTGGGCATAGGCCACCGACCACTGCGCGTAGCGC
>RFHL01001034.1 GCA_003696875.1 Bacteroidota bacterium
GTGGTGGGACAGGTCAATGACGGAGGCTTCCGGGGCGATGCCGTGGATCACGCCCTTCATGGTGCCGGTAAAGCCGTCACGATCGCCAAAGTCGGTGAGGAGCACGATGGGGGGCATGGGGAGGAGAGGTCAGAAGTCAGACGTCAGAACAGAGACGTCAGAAGATAGAGACGGGAGATGAGCAGGTGCAGTCACAGACAGGAACCACCAGGTTCCAATAGAACCCGCCCCGCTCAGGCCGTCGGGGCCTTGGGGTTCAAATCAAAGACCTCGCACAGGTGATCCCGCAGGCGGAATTTCTGGATCTTGCCGGTGACGGTCATCACGGGGCTGAAGTCGTCCATGACTTCCAGGTAGCGGGGGATCTTGGGCCACTCCAACTTATCGGCGCAGCGGGCCTGCACCTCCTCCAGGGTAAGGGTCTCTCCGGGCCGGCACTTGACGGCGAGGGCGGTGACCTCCTGCAGCCGCGGGTGGGGCAGGCCCACCACTTGCAGCATTTCGACTTTGTCCTCCAGCAGATGGTGGAGGGCCTGCTCGACCTCGGCGGGATAGACGTTGTGCCCGCCCACAATGAGCATCTCCTTGAGGCGGCCCACGATGCGGTAATAGCCATCCTCGTCCAGGGTGCCAAGGTCACCGGTCCGCAGCCAGCCATCTACGATGGCGTCGGCGGTCTCTTTGGGCTTTTGGTAATAGCCCTGCATCACATGAAAGCCCTTGACCCAGATTTCGCCCACCTCACCAGGCGGGAGGGTTTCCAGGGTGCCAGGGTCTACGATGCGGGCCTCCGTATGGGGGATGGCCCGGCCAACGGTCTCGGTGCGACGGGCAAAGCTGTCCTCGGGCAAGGTCTGGTGTGTCACGGGCGAGGCCTCGGTGAGGCCATAGGCAATGGTCATCTCGGTGGCACCCATTTGCTCATTGACGGCAGTCATGAGCTCGCTGTCCACCGGCGCGCCGGCAATGATGCCGGTGCGGAGGCTACTCAGGTCGTAGCTTTTGAAGCTGGGGCTGGCCAGCTCGGCGATAAACATGGTGGGGACCCCATAGAGGGCGGTAGCCCGTTCCTCAGCGGCGGCCTTGAGCGTCGCATCGGGCTCGAAGGTGTCGGCCGGGACGATCATGGTGGCCCCGCTCACGACGCAGGCGAGGTTGAAGAGGATGGAGCCAAAGCAGTGGTAATAGGGCACGGGCGCACACACCCGGTCTGCGGCGGTGAGGCGCATGTGGGTGGCCACGGCCAGGGCATTGTTCACAATGTTGGTGTGGGTGAGAACGGCCCCCTTGGGAAAACCCGTCGTCCCGGAGGTGTACTGGATCATGGCCGGGTCCTCGGGGCGGACCTGGGCAAAATAGGTCTCCAGGGTGGTGGCCTCCATGCTCAGCCCTTCGTCGAGCATTTGTTCCCAACTGAGCAGGCCGGGGGCGCTTCCACTGGTCAGGACCAGCTGCCGTAAGGCGGGGAAATCCTCGCTGTGCAGCGGGGCGCGCGGGTCGCGCGCTTCGACTTCAGGTAGCAGGTCGCGCAGGATGGCGAGGTAGTCGTAGTGGTGGATCTTGCCAGCGCTGGCTTTTTCAAAGCCCGGCATCATGACCAGCAGGCGGGTATCGGACTGGTGGATGGCATAGCGCACTTCGGCCGATTTCCATTCAGGGTTAATGGTTACCAGGACCGCCCCAAGGCGGGCGGCGGCGAGCTGGGTGAGCAACCATTGGGGCACATTGGTGCCCCAGATGGCGATGTGGTCGCCGGGACGTACTCCCAATGCGGCAAAGCCGGCTGCCACCAGATCGGTCTGCCGGCCTAGCTCGGCCCAGCTGTAGCGACGCTGATGGGTGAGATAGACGGCCGCTTCGCCTTGGGGTTGGGTTTGGGCTTGCCGCAGCAGGTTGGCGGCGACGGTCTCGTGGCGGAGGGTGTAGGGGGCAGGGGCGGGCATAGGCGTGCGTTTTGGTGGGAGAGAAGGACTCCAACCTGTAAGCTAAGCCTTGGTTATCTGGTCTGATATGACCTGCCGTCGGTGGGAGGGCTGATTTTGGTCATGTTGAGGCCCCATCGTCCCCGAGGGGACGCTTCAAGAACCGCTGGCTGAGCCAGCGCCGCACCGGCACGTCATAGAAGCGGAGGGAGAGGTAGCCCAACAGCACCGAGGCCCCAAAAGTAAGGACCGCCACGGGGAAGGCTTCTCCCACCGGGACTTCGTTGTTGACCACCCAGGCCATGAAGACATAGACCAGGGGGTAGTGCGTAATGTAGAGGGGATACGACAAGTCCCCCAAAAACTTGGTCAGCAGGCCTCCGGAGCGACTCTCGGGCTGGCCGCTAGCCCCGATGTACACGATCAGGGGGAAAACGACGATGATGACGAAGGCTTCGTGGAGGCCGTTGATCCAGGCCTGCTCGCCCCCCAGATGGGGGACGGAGAGGGCTATGATGAGCAACAGGCTGGCCCACAAAAAGGCGTAGGGGATACGCCCCGGCCGGACCACCCGCACCAGCAGCAGGCCGGCGAGGAAGGGGTACAAC
>RFHL01001035.1 GCA_003696875.1 Bacteroidota bacterium
ATCGGTGTCGCCATCCATCCCATCATCGACAATCTGGAAGCTGGTCGAGTCATAGAGGGCGGTTACGATCAGGCAGACATCGCGTCCCACCGCATCATTATTGGGCGGGACGAATATTTCAAAATACGTGGAAGCTTCGCCGGTGGCAAAGGTCCGAAGGGCCAAAGCAGCCCAGGTAAGCAGAAAGAGAGGTAATCGACGGATCATGGGCGTGGGGAAAATGGCTTCAAGAAAAGGAGGTCCCATCTGGGGACAGACAAAAGTACCGGCCTTCCTATTCCGCCCTTCGCCCTTTTCGTTAAGCGGTGCGCTGCCTTCGACAAACGGTTTCATCCCCATGGGCCACTGGTCGACCAGATTGACCGCTCATCGAAAGCATGTAAGCACTGGTCGAAAACCCACTGAGGGCTAGGCAGCAAGCTCCGTATCTTTGGGGGGAGGTCTTTCAGCTGCCTCCCCGCCTGTCGGCTCCGGTCCGACTCGTAGATTTCCGTCAGACTCCGACCTATGTCGATCGCTCCACGCCCTTTGCCGGGCTTGCTTCTCCTCTCCTTGCTTCTGTGGTTTTCTGCCTGTACGCCGGCCTGGCTGTTTCAGGAGAAAGAAGGCATGGGTCAGCCCAATCCCGACCTGGACCTGCCCCTGTATGAGCCGGTGCTGCGCCCGCACGACAAAGTTACCCTCAGCATCTGGGGACACGAAGACCTGGGGGTAGGCTCCACCTTTGCCGGCTACAGCTCCAACGAATCCTACGGCAAATACCTTACCCTGAGTGCTGAAGGCAGCCTGTCCCTGCCCCTGATCGGCACCGTCGAGCTGGCGGGCCTTACCCAAAAGGCCGCCCAGGACAGCCTGGCGGCCGCCTTTGGCACCTATCTAAGAGAACCCATCGTCTACCTGCGGGTGCTCAGCTGGCGCATCACCCTGATGGGGGAGGTCGGGACCCCTGGCAACTACAGCCTGGACGAGACCCGCCACGACCTGATCAGCGCCCTGGGGCTGGCCGGTGGCCTCACGACCTATGCCGACCAGAGCCGCATACAGGTGCTGCGCCGCGATGCCCGCGGCGAATCCCGCGCCCTCTATTTTGACCTGCGGGAGCGCGAGACCCTCGACACCCGCGACCTGCGCCTATACCCTGATGACATCATTTACGTGCCCGAGCGGCGCGCCAAGCAATTTGACCGCTTCAGTGCCAGTCTGGTCCCCGTCGTGGGCCTGATCGGCAGTGCCGCCCTGTTGGTTTCCATTTTCCGTCGCTGATGAATGACGCCCGCGAAATACGCTTCCTTTTCCGCCTGATCCTCCGGGGCTGGTGGATCCTGCTGCCGGCCGTGCTGGTCAGCGGCGGGCTGGGCGCGTGGGTCGTCTACCGGACGACGCCCACCTATCAGGCGAGCGCCACCCTCAAGATCAACGACAAAGAGAGCGGAGCCTCCGCCTTTATGAAAAACTTCGAGGCCTTCTCCACCACCGGCGCCCTGCTCACCGAGGTGGAAGTCCTCAAGTCTCGTTATCTCATCAACAAAACCCTCAACAAGCTGGACTTTGACCGCTGCTATTACCGCTACGTGCGCGGCACCCGGCGGGAGGTCTACCAGCGATCCCCCTTCCTGGTCGACCTCATCCTGCACGACAGCAGTTGGGTAAATGTGCCCTTCCAGTTCAGCTGGCGCGCCGACAGCAGCATCGTCCTCACCTACCCCGGTCAAGCCGAGGGAATGGCCTGGCAGACCCGGCTGGGGGACACCCTCAGCACAGCAGGCTTTTCCGTCTGCTTTCAACTCAACGAAAGCTACCTGGTTCGCGAACCCGAGGCCCTGAGCCCGGGAGAATATGGGTTTGAGCAGTTTGGGCGCGAGCGCCTGCTCGCCCAGTATGCCGGGAGCGACCTAGTGGTCAAGCTCCTGGACCAGGAAGTCGCGATTGTCAAGCTGTATTTCCAGCACAAGGTTCCCCTCAAGGCCCAGCTCTTTCTCAACACCCTGGCGCAGACCTACATCGAGGATTTTATCGAAAACAAAACCGAAGCCGCGGCCAAAGCCCTCGCCTTTATCGACACCGAGCTGGCCAAGGTACGCGAAGACCTGGCCCGGGCCGAACTGGCCTTACAATCCTACAAGGCCCGTGAGGGCATTACCGAGCTGGACAAAGACACCGAGGCCGAGATGAAGCAGCTGCGGGAGTTGGAGATGCAGCGAGTGGCCCTCGAACTTGAGGCCGCCGAGGGGAGCAAAGCCCTGAGCTATCTGGAGGGGGAAGTCTGGCGGGAAGAAACCTATCCTGAAGCGGCGCCCTACGAGGACCCCATTCTGACCGACCTCTGGCAACAAATCCAGACCCTGCGCCGCGAGCGGCGCGAGTTGCTGCAGACCTATACCGGCAGCCACCCCAAGGTACTCACCCTGGACAGCAACCTCAAGGACCTGCACCACTCGCTGGTGCAGAGCCTGAGCCAACAACTCCAAAGCCGGCAGGCCCGGCAGGCCGAGCTGAACCGCAACATCGCTGTGGCCCGCGCCAAGCTGGAGGCTTTTCCCGAGGTGGAGCGGGAATTGCTGGTGCGCGAGCGGGAGTTTATCTCCCGGCAGCAGGCCTACAACTTCCTGCTGGAAAAGCGCACCGAGGCCGCCATCGGGGCCGCCTCCACCATCGCCTTTCACAAAGTGCTGGAGCCCGCCACCCTCCCGGCCGGCCCCATCAACTCGCAGAAGAAGATCATCCTGGTGGTGAGTGCCTTCATGGGCATGATCCTTGCCCTGGTCGTCATCTTCTTTCGCCATTATCTGGCCCCTACCCTCTTTGATCCCGGCGAGCTGACCGAAAAAACCGGACTGGGGGTGCTGGGC
>RFHL01001036.1 GCA_003696875.1 Bacteroidota bacterium
CGGGTACCGTTGGCCCGATGACCCCTCCTTTGGGAACGCTACCTTTTCTATTGACTCCCTCACGGGTGTGGTCACCTGGGATGTCCCCCTGCAACTGGGGATTTACAACTTTGGCATCAAGGTGGAAGAATACCGCAATGGCCAGCTGTTGGGTTTTGTGGTGCGGGACATCGCCGTATGGGTGCTCGACTGCGACAACAATCCCCCGGTGATTGAGACCATCACCGACACCTGCGTATACGCGGGCGACACCTTGCGCTTCGACTACCTGGCGTACGATCCCGACCTGTCTGATAGCCTGTACCTGGACCTGAACAATGGCGTGCTGGGTGACAATGGCCCCTTCTCGGTGCCCAATGCCGCCACCTTGAGCGGGACGGTCATCGACCCGCGGCCAGGTTTTTCCTTCCCCTACAACAGCCTGCCCGTCTCTACCCGCAACAACGGCACCGAGCCCATCGATACCATCAAGGGAACCATCATCTGGAATACACTCTGCGACAACATTCGCACCCAGCGCTATCAGGTCGACTTTGTGGCTTCGGATAACAAGCTGTACGCTTCTCCCAGCATCCAGTCGACCACCCTCACGGCCCACAAGGCCGTGATCATCCGGGTGGTGGCGCCCCCACCACAGGCCCTGACGGCGGTCAAGGGTTCACGCACCATTACCCTGGACTGGCTGCCGCCCGTCTGCGAAGATCGGGTGGTGGGCTACTACGTCTACCGCAAGGTCGCTGGGAGCTACACCGGCGATACCCTGTGCTGCGACATGTCACCCCTGGCGGCGGGCTTTGAGCGCATTGCCGAGCTCGACGACGTCCTGTCCCTTTCCTTCGTCGATTCGCTCAACAATATCAGCGGGGGGCTGGGCGAAGAAATCTGCTATGTGGTGACGGCCCTGTATGACGACCCGGTGCTGCCCGGCATCCCGGCCATTGAGAGCTGTGCCACGGAGGCCTGCGTAGAGCTCACCAGCGAGCCCATTTACCTGACCAATGATAGTGTATCAGTCACCGACGCGGTGAATGGCAGCCTCTTCGTCAGTTGGTCGCAGCCAGCGATAGACCCCATATTCCCGGGGCCTTACGAGTACCGGCTTTATCGCGCTAACAACAATGCCTTCCCGGCGATTCGTATTGCGACCCTCGGCTATGACGATACGACCTATCTCGATAGCGGCCTGGATACCGAGGTGCGCGGCTACAACTACCGGGTAGAAGTCTTTGATGCGCTGGGCCTGCTGGTCAACACCAGCGAAGACACCCACATCGGTAGCAGCATCTACCTTACCGCCACGGGCAGCGGCAGCAATGCCATTGACCTGAGTTGGAGTGAATACGTACCCTGGGCCAATAGCAGCTACGAAATCTACCGCTCCGATGCGGGCGGGCCTTTTGCGCTGGTCGCTACGGTGCCCGGCACCGGCGCCAATACCCATACCTATCAAGACGCCAACCTGAACCCGGCCCTGGAGTATTGCTACTTCATTCGCTCCTATGGCTCTCACGGGGTAGGTGGGGTGAAAGATCCGCTGATCAATGACTCACAGGTTGCCTGTGACGTTGCCCAGGACGACGAGCCGCCCTGTAATCCCGACGTGCTGGCTGTGGGGAGCTGTGAGACCCTCCGGCACGAGGTCCGCATCACCAAGTCCTCCCTGGGCTGTGACAGCGATGCAGAGACCTTCACCCTTTACTTCGCCAACAATGTAAACGGCCCCTACAATGTGGTGGCCACCTTCCCCTACGACGACTTTGGGGCCGATACGCTCCTGGTTTATGCGTTTTCTTCCAATAATCCTGCCTATGCGGGCTGCTATGCGGTGACGGTTACCGATACGCTGGGCAATGAGAGTGTCCTGTCTGAGGGCGTATGCGTGGACTACTGTCCGGCCCTGATCATGGGGAATGTCTTCAGCCCCAATGCCGACGGCATCAACGACCTCTTCCGGCCGCGGGTCTGGCAGGACGTGCGCCTGCGCGAATGCCGGATCTATGACCGCTGGGGCCGCGTGATGGCTACCACGACGGGCGACATCGACCGTCTGTGGGATGGAGTCCGTGAGAGCAGCGGCCGGCCGGCACCGGCCGGGGTATACTACTACCACCTGAGTTATGAGGAGCTGGGCCTTGGTGGCAACACCCTCCGGGAAATTACCGGCTGGGTGACGCTCCTGCGATAAGTTTTGGCAAACCAACCGCTCGTATGTTTACTGGCATCATAGAAACCACCGGTAAGGTCCTGGCTATGGAGACCGCCGGCACCAACACCACCTTCACCATCGAAGCGACCTTTGGCGAAGAGCCCATCAAGGTCGATCAGAGCATCGCCCATGACGGGGCCTGCCTGACCGTCACCCATGTCGGCCCGCAGGCCGAGGGGCGACCTGTGCAGTATACGGTCACGGCCATCTCAGAAACCCTGAACCGCACCCAGCTGGGGAGCTGGGTCCCCGGCCACCGGGTGAATCTGGAGCGCTGCCTCAAGGCGGGTGGCCGCCTTGACGGTCACTTTGTGCAGGGGCACGTCGATGCCACCGGCGAAGTCGTCGAGGTGCACACCCTTGATGGCTCGTGGACCTACCGGGTGCGCTTTCCCGAAAGCTATTCCCCCTTACTTGTCCCCAAAGGCTCTGTCTGCGTCAATGGCGTTAGCCTCACCGTAGTGGAGGCGGGACAGGACAGTTTCACGGTGGCCATCATTCCCTACACCTTCGAGCACACCAACTTTCAGGAGCTGAAGGTGGGCAGCCAGGTCAATCTGGAGTTTGACATCCTCGGCAAATACATGCAACGCATCATGGCGGCGCAGACCGCCGCGACCTCCTGAACCATGAGCGAATCGCCTGCTTCTGCGCCGCAGAATCGGCGCGCCTTTCTAAAAAAAAGTGCCAAAGTGAGCGCCGGCCTCTGTGCCGGCGCTGCGGCCCTGGAGGGCTGTGGCCTGCTGCCCGAACCCGAGATGCGGATCTGCACGCTCGCCGAGCTGGAGACCGTACCTTATCTAATCAGCCGATTCAACGGCAAGCAGATTTTCGTTACCCACCTCGACGGCGAGTTGGTCATTTTCAGCCTGATCTGCCGCCACCGGCGCTGTACGGTCGAGTATGATGAGCGGGACGACATCTTCGTATGTCCCTGCCACGACGGTCTCTATGACGCCTACGGGCAGGTACTCGACGGCCCCCCGCCGGGGCCGCTGCGTCGCTATCGCCCCGAGATTCGAGGCGAGGAGGTGTGGGTCATCAACGAGTACGTAAAGGACGAAAAGCCTGCCGAAGGGCAGGCAGAGGAGGGGCCATCACGTTGAGTGAGCGTAGCCCTTTTCGTCGCTAAAACTCATTCTTCCACATCATCGACTCCACCGGCTTCAGGGTGCGGTGGGTATACTTGGCGTCGACCTTATGGTGGTAGGGGTTTTCTACCTGGCCATCCACGTCAAAGTAAATGAGTTGCCCCACGGGCATGCCGGCATAGACGCGCACGGGTTGCGCGACGGTGATTTCCAGCGTCCAGGTGTTGCAAAAGCCGACGTCGCCCTTGCCGGCGGTGGCGTGGATGTGGATACCCAGGCGGCCCACACTGCTTTTTCCCTCCAAAAAGGGCACGTGCTGATGCGTCTCGGTATATTCCTCGGTCACCCCCAGGTAGAGGGTGTTGGGTTGGAGGACAAATCCCTCTTCCGGGATCAGGAGCTCAATAATGCCATTGTGCTTACGGGCGTCGAGTTCCCGGTCCTGATAGGTCGCAAGGTAGCGACCAAGGTGGACATCGTAGCTGTTGCTGCCGAGGCAATCGCGGCGAAAGGGTTCGATCAGGATGTGGCCTTGGGCGATGGCCTCCAGGATGCGGGTATCGGATAGGATCATGGGCAATGGTTCGGGGGAGGCGGGCCTCCGCAGATGGATGGAAGGCCAAGGCGCGGGCTACGGCCGGCACATGGCGCTGATCCCGCCTGGCAAAGGACGGAAAAAGTGGTCAAAGGTAGGGGAATTCCCGGCCGCATGCAAAGGGAAACGCCGGCACAACAGGGCGGCCTACAGCTCTTCGCTGATGTCGTCGATCAGGTGGGCATCGGTGCCGTGGTGGCCATTATGGCCGTTGGTGCCGAAGAGGTGCTTTTCCGGGGCAGGGGCCAGCTTGGTAGCTGGGGGTGGGGGCGTATGCTCCGGCAGCTCGGCCATGTTCATCGTCTCCAGGTGATCCAGCTGAGAGCGGAGAAACAGCCGCATCTGCCCCATCAGCTGCTCGCGGCGGCGACTCAGTTCCTGAATGTCTTTTTGGAGGGTATTGCGC
>RFHL01000088.1 GCA_003696875.1 Bacteroidota bacterium
TACCGTGGTTGCCTGGCGGGGGCCAGGCCAGAAAGTAGGCGATGTCGGGCTGTACGCCTTTGGGGTGGACAACCCCCGGCCCGACCGGGAACTGGTCGCCCTCGAACTGGAAAACCCCGGCGACAGCCACTGGGCGCTGATGGGGCTCACCCTCAGCGATGGTCCGCATTTCTTCCCGCCCCCGCTGGTGTCGACCATCCCGGCGCATTGGGCGGCGGCCCATGTGTTCAAGGCCTTTATGGAGGGTTTGGTGGGCGTGGTCAGCAGCGGCAAGGCCTTCGAAACGGCCACCTTGCAGCCGCGCTGGGCATTGGCTGATGTGGCCGAGGTCGAGGCCTGCGCCAAGTATGTGCCCAGCCAGACCTACCTCAGTTACCGCTACCGGCAGATTTCGGCGGAGGAATACCTGATCCGCTTCGCCACCACGGCGATGCGTACCCGCCTGCGGCTGTGGCTGCCGGATGGGAAGCCCCTCCGGCACCTGGAGGTCAATGGCGAGCCGGTCGAGGCCACCATAGAGCAGGTGGAAAACGCCCGCTATGCCGTCCTGGAGGTGGAGGGCGTGCGGGCCTATGCGGTGCGGATGCAGCTCGGTTGAGGAGGATATAGAACCCCCTCGCTAGAATCCCCAAGAGGGATTTCTCCTTTTCATCCAATTGCTTCGAGTTAGTCCTTTTTCCCCCGATACCAAGTTGTATGGCGCGTCTGTCTCTTTTTCTCTGCTATATTGGGTGGCTCATGTTGGCCACCGCCCAGGCCCCCGATTCCCTCCGTCAGGCCGGCTGGTATCCCTGGCACAGCATTGCCCCCGAAGATCCGGGGCTTTTAGGCATGAACAGCTGGCTGGAAGCCCCCGCGGGCAAGTACGGTCGCGTCGAGCGACGCGGCGAGACCCTCTTCTACGGCGGACGGCCCCTCCGCCTTTGGGGCCTCAACAACACCTTTGCGGACTGCGCCCCGCCCCCCGAGCTCGCCAAGCGGCGGGCGGCTTTCTATGCCAAGTATGGCGTCAACTCGGTGCGCCTGCACAAGTACGGCGATGGCGCCGGCTGGAGCGGGATTTTGAACGGGGACAGCTTCGCGGAGTTTGACTCCGCCGGGCTGGATCGCATGGATTTTTTTGTCGCGCAGCTCAAGGCGCGGGGCATATTCGTCAAGCTGTCTCCTTCCTTTGGCCCTCCTACTCTGATGCCCAAGGATACCCTGACCGTGCCTTTTTTGACCGAATTTGGGGACTGGGCTGAACGAGACGGGGCCATCCGGGTGCCGCATAGTGCCATCTTCTTTTCCCCTGAGATCCAGGAGGTTCATATCCAGCAGATGCTCAACCTCCTCTCCCATCGCAATCCCTATACCGGCCTCACCTACGCCGAGGACCCGGCGATCTGGGACCTGGAGATCGTCAACGAGCAGAGTATTCTGTTCTACACCTCCAGTCACGGCCTGGAGCGCAGTCCGACCTTGCGTCGACAGGTGGGGCGGCGCTTTTCGGATTGGCTGCAGGAAAAGTACGGCAGCCAGCGCGGTCTGGAACGGGCCTGGGGCCAGGAAGCCTTAGGTTCCTTTGAACTGGCACCGCACGAGTCACTCAGGGACGGCACGGTTCTGCCCCTTGGCAATCCCTATTTTTGGAATACAAAAAACCTGGAAGGCCCGGAGGCCTACCGCAAGCAGCGGCATTTGGATGTGCTGGCGTTCCTGACGATGCTCCAACTGGAGTTTTATGAGCGCTACGTGGCGGCCGTACGGGCGGCAGGCTACGAAGGCGAAATCTCCGCCTCCAACTGGCAGGCAGGGAGCTCGCTCAGCCACTTCGCCAACCTCTGGACCGATGCGCAGGTCGGCACCATCGACCGGCACAACTACTTTGGCGGCAGCCGGAAAAACCGCGAGACCGGCGAGCGGGTGGTCCACAATGGCTCCATGCTCGCCCGGGCGGGCTCGGGCATGCTCAGCAGCGGCATGCAGCAGGTGGCGGGCCTGCCCTTCATGCTGTCGGAGTGGATCCACGTCTGGCCTAACGAATATGGCGTCGAAGGCCCGGCCCTCATCGGGGCCTATGGCCTGGGCCTGCAGGGCTGGGATGTCTCCTACCTGTTCCAGAACCGCGACGATGGGGGCTTCTCACCCGTGCTGGGCAGCCACAACTGGGACGTAACCGCCCCGCAGGTGATGGGGGTCTTCCCGGCGGTGGCGCGGCAGGTGCTGCGCGGCGATGTGGCCGAGGCACAGGAACGCGCCCAGCTCAAGGTGCATGCGGCTTCCCTTTTTGCCGGGGAGGGCTTTGACTTCGAGGATCAGGTCGAGCAGGGCTACGACGACAAGGTCCTGCAGACCGACAAAGTGAACCCGGCGGCCCTGGCCGCCGCCAGAGTGGAGGTCGTTTATACCGATGCGCCCGCGGCCACGGCGGCCTTTGACCTGGACGCTTACCGCGAGGGGGCGGCGATTCGCGCCAGCACCGGGCAACTCCGCTGGGTGGAGGCCGATAATGGCGAGCACCAGGGCGGCTTTTTTACCTTGAACAGCCCCGGCACCCAGGCCTTGGTGGGCTTTGCCCAGGGCCAAACCGCGCGGGGCAGCTATGCCGATATCCGGCTCGACTCCGAATACGGGGCGGTCTATCTCTCGGCTTTGGCTCCTGATGCCACCCTGGGCGATGACAAGGCCTGGCTGATCACCGCCATCGGTCGCGCCCGCAACACCGGCATGCGCTACAATGCCGCCGAAGACCGGCTGCTGGACCCGGGTGCAGGTCCGGTCCTGATGGAGCCGGTGCGTTTTCAGCTCAGCCTCACCCGTCCGGGGCGGTGCACGGTCCAGCCCCTCGACCATGACGGCCGCCCTCAGGGGCCGGTGATCTATCCAGTAGATGGGAAAGTGACCCTGGATACGGGGGTGCGGGAGACGCCGTATTTTTGGGTAAGGTGGGAGTAGGGGAAAAGGAGAGCGGAGTCTCCGGTGCCAGGGCCTTCGACGATTGGAGAGGTAGAAGCGCTTCTCCTTCGCTTACGGCGGCGGCTTGGTCGCACCGGAAAGGATCCGGTGCGAGCAGGGAAAAAGGCCCAGCTACGTAAGGTTCCTACGTCTGCTCCGGCGGCTCGTCGCCTGCTTCACTCTTATCAAATTCTCCCTCAATGACCTTCCCCTCAACTTCCACGCCCAGCAGGTGCAAGCCCTCCACATGGTTGAAGTTGCCGCCAGCTTCGACCTCCTTTACCCGGATGTTTTCCAGCCAGACGTTTTTCGTCAGCACATCGGGCCAGCCGTAGATGCGGTAGGGA
>RFHL01001037.1 GCA_003696875.1 Bacteroidota bacterium
AGGCGCCCCACCTCCTCCTGACCAATGGAGTCGAACTGCTCTTTTTCTCACTGGATGCCCAAGGCCGCTACCAGCTCCAAACAGACGACTGGTCGCCCTGAGCCAAATCATCCCCAACCGCTCTCATCATGCGCAACTACTTCATAGCCCGAATCCGGAGTTTTGGCTATGCCTTCCGAGGCATTGGGATTTTCTTTCGAGATACTCCCCATGCCCAGATTCACCTTCTGGCCATAGTCCTGATCAGTGCCCTGGGGGGGTGGCTCGGTCTGAGCGCCACGGAGTGGTGCCTCATCCTGATCTGTATGGGACTGGTGATCGTGGCCGAGGCGCTCAATTCTGCGCTCGAATATCTCACCGACCTAGCCTCACCAGAGGTTCATCCGCTGGCGGGAAAGGCCAAGGACGTCGCCGCCGGAGCGGTGCTACTGGGGGTGATATTTGCTGCCGGAGTCTGGGGGATCATCTTCCTGCCCAAGCTCTGGGCCTTGGTCAGTCCGGCTGGATGAGGATGCGCTGATACCGAAACGTATCTCCACTGCTGAGCTCCAGCACATAGAGGCCGGGCACGCGCTGCCCGGCGGGCAGCTTCACCGGCAGGATCTGATCCTTTTCCAGGGCAGGCACCACCTCCTCCCATACTTGGCGGCCTCTGAGGTCATACATGCGAATCTCCAGAGGGATTTCTGCCTCAGCAAAGAGATACAATTCGAAATCCCCAGCATTAGGATTCGGGGAAATCCTATAGAGGAAAGGGGTCAAAGGGTTGCTGGGCGGCTCCCAGAGCCGAATGCAGGCACCATCGATCCGGACATCACTCAGATACAGGTGGTTACCAAAGTCGTTGATGGTTTCGAAGCGAAGGCGCAAGCGCGCGCTTCCCGCCAGGCTCCCCAGATTGATGGCCGGGCAAGGTTCCTGCCCGGAGGCGCTGCCACACCAGTCCGAGGCAGTCCGAGGCACGAAGACTTCTCCCACAGGCTCACCCGTAGCCAGATCGCTCCCGCCGGCAGCCCACAGCCGGAAAGGAAAGGTGATTCCCCCATCGACCGAGGCCGTGACGATCAGGGAGTCCCGGTCGGCGGGGCTGCCTTGCCGGTAGGCATACGTAAAGTGCAGACGCCCGCCCGGGTAACCCGACAAGTCGATCGGGGGAGAAACAAGCGCATCCCGGGCTCCGCTACGGGTATAGTCGTAGAGGCTCATCGCCGCCACCATCCGGGCCGTATCACAATCGCCTACGGCCATTCGCTCCCATGTAGTCGCCGTATCTGGGTTGCTAATGGTCCACCCTGCCCAGCCGGCGGAAAAATTGGCCTGATAGACGGGCCCCAGCCCCACACTATCGACCTGCACCAGATCGGGCAGGATCAGCGTATCCGCACCCCACTCATTGGCCACAATCAGCTCGACGGTGTAGGCACCAGGGGTGGGATAGATCACCACAGGGACAGAATCCGTGGACTGAGTGGGCAGGCCGCCGGGAAACCGCCAGTTCCATTGCTTGGCCCGGGCCGGCGCATCCCGGAAAGAGATCGGTACGCCAGGGCAGGCAAACTGTTGGTCAGAAGAAAAAATCGCCCGGGGCGGTCCTTGGCATACCGTCGAACTCAGCAGACTGGCCCGCCGGGGAGCATGCTGCATCACCATGCGCATGCGTGTCCGCTGGCAACGGGTAAAGAGGTTCATGCACTGGTCATCGGTGTAGTCCATGTAGTTCTCGGACATGTCGACCGAGCCGCAGGTTTCGGTGGGCACCTCAGGGCAATCGTAGTGGGGGTCGCTGGCATCGGGCGTATCTTCGCAATAGTCGTCGGTCCCGCAGGGCCCGTCGCCCCAAATGTGGCGCAGCCCCAGCCAATGGCCCACCTCGTGGGTGGTGGTGCGCCCATGATTATAGGGGGCCTGAACAGTACCGGTCCGCCCAAAAGCCGTGGGGGAGATCACCACTCCATCGGTCTCGGCAGGGCCCTGCACCGGACTCAGGTCGGGCAGGGTCGATTGGCTCGGAAGCTGGGCAAAGCCCAGAAAGTCCCCCAAGGCCACCGTCCAGATATTCATATAGCGATCTGGGTCCCAGAAGGTCTGTGGTAGGATGGTCTGCTTGGTGTAGTTGATGCCGTAGGGCGGATTGGCAAATCCCATCTCCCGCCGGTCTACCCGGTGAATACCGGGCTCAGGCAGTAAGTTGCCTTCGGGATCGACTACGGCCGGACAGAAGGAGATCATCACGTCGGCCCCGACGGGGTTATCGTTAAAGCCGGGCGTGCCCGGCAGGCGGCGAAAGTCCTCATTGAGGACCTCAATCTGGGACCAGACCTGCTCGGCGCGCAGGTTGGTGCCACAGCCGACGGCTTCGCCGTCGTGGACCACGTGCACAATCACCGGGATGGTCAGGAGGGTGTCGGCGCGGGACAGCGCCATATGGCTCTCCAGCCAACGCTCGAACAAGGCCGGCTGGCGCCGGCCGGGATAGTGGGTATCCATCC
>RFHL01001038.1 GCA_003696875.1 Bacteroidota bacterium
ACCCGGCCCGAAGCCGGGCCGGGTATCTTTCAGGGGCCGGGTAAATCGCCTCAGCCGAGCGACTTGGCGTATTCGTCGGCCGTCATCAGGTCGCCGGCCGGCTCTCCGTTCAGCTTGATCTTGATCATCCAGCCTTCACCATAGGGGTCTGAGTTGACCGTCTCAGGGGCCTCTTCCAGGGCCCCGTTGATTTCGACGATCGTCCCGGATACAGGCATGTAAAGATCCGATACGGTCTTGACCGCTTCCACGGAGCCAAAGACCTCGTTGGCTTCGAGGGTCTCGTCCAGGGTTTCGATCTCCACATATACGATGTCCCCCAATTCGCCTTGGGCAAAGTCGGTAATGCCTACGGTGGCCATGTCGCCTTCGATGCGGACCCATTCGTGGTCCTTGGTGTAGAGAAGGTCCTCAGGCAGTTTCATATGAATCGATATTGGTAGAATAATGTAAGGAAGATTTATCTATCTCAGTGGACGTCGAAAGCTACAAAATTTTTCAATTGCGCCGGTCAGCGGCTTTCTTCATCCGGGCGCTTTGTACCAGCTGCCGGGCCTGCCGCACGAAGTGGCGGATATTGTTGGGGAGCCAGGCGTGGCGCCGGATCCAGCGGGCATTGGCCGGAGCCATACGGGCCTTAAGGGCATCCAGGTCCGGGCGGATCTCCAGGATGCGGTCGGCCAGCCGCTCAGGGCTTAGCGGATCGATAAAGATGCCATGCACATCGGGGGTCATAATCTCCTGATGTGCCGGAATATCATTGACGAGGGGAATGGCTCCCGCAAAGCGCGCCTCACTCAGGGCATTGGAGTAGCCGTCATAGACGGGGATAGAGATCACCACATCTACCAGCGACCAGAGTTGCCCCATGTCTTCGCGCTCAATCAGCCCCTCCTCAAAATGGAAATTCTGAAACTGGGTATGCAGTGTGCGAGCGGCTTCCACCAACTGGGGCGGGGCATCATAGCCCGCCGAGAGCATGATAAACTTGGTGTCCCGGGTACCGCGGCGTACCAGCAGTTCAAAAGCCTTAAAGGCTACATCACCCTGATAGACCGGCCGCAAGCCTCGGGGGGCGATCACGATCCGCTGCCAGGAACGGATGTCAAAATGGGCCCGGAGACGTGCTTGCACGTCCGGTCGGGGCTCGAACAGATCGGGTTCTACCCCCCAGCGGTTGAGGAGCACCTTGGCGTCAGGCAGGCCAAACCACTGTCGGGTGGCTTGCACCAGCTGTAGGTTGTCGCCGGTGATCAGGTCTGCCGCCCGCAAGGTGCGGGCGACCTGGTTCCGAAACATCTGCCACTTGAGGGAGTATACCAGGGCCCCTACGGGCTCGGACTCCAGTTGCTGACTTCCCCAGGTGCGGGTGTGTGGCAGAGCCTGGGTATCCCGCTGGGGAGGATACTCCAGGATATCGGCTCCCATGGCGATGGCCACCATCGGCCGAAAGCCCGAACGGACCGCCCACACCCCAAAGGGGGTGACGTTGAGCGGGTTGATGAGGTCTACCTCGTGGGCCTGCAGGGCCTGCCGCAGGCGGGCGCCCGACCGCAGATAGCTCGCATAGGTGATGCGATCTCCCAGCCGGTAGCGGGGCTTGACCTGTACGCAGGGAAAATCCGGATGCTGAAAGTCCGAAAAGCTGAAGACCGTCACCCGGACGCCTTCGGCCTGTAAGGCCTTGGCCCATTTCTGGGTATGAAAATTGGCTGGGTCGGACAGAACAGCGATGTGCATCAGACGCGAATTTACCCCAAAGGTAAGGAATAGCCTGCGCCTTTTCAGGCCCAAAGGCAACATATATACAGGGCCTTCGTACCTAAGCGGTTTATGTGTAAGCGTCTCCGATCAGACAAAAAATCCCCGCTGACGCGCCCACCAGGATCCGGACATCTTGGTTTGTTTTTCCAATTTTATGGAACTTAATTTTGCCCTTTCTTCAACCCCAATGCCCCCCAAAGGAGGACTGCCCCTCATGGACCGAAGGACCCTGGCATATATTGGAGAGCGGGGCCTCTATGGGGCTCTCGTAGGGCTGGTCTACGGCTTGGTCAACCTCTATGGGGAACCGTCACTGATTTTCCTCTGTGGCGTTATTGGCTTCCTGATCGGCTTTTTTTCGACTTTGCTCGACCGATGGTTGTTTAACACCCGCCTGCGGCGACAGCAATTTATCGTAGTCTTCTCGGTGCGCAGTGTGGCCTATCTGGCGGTGGTCAGCCTTTCCATTCTGATCCCCTTGGGGGTCTACACCTCCCTCGTGACCCAGACCAGTCCCTGGCACCTCATGGAGTCCCCCATACTACGAGGCTGGATGACCAAGGGAGGCTTTGCCTATCTGGTGGTCTATAGCCTCGTGGTCCTGCTTGTAATCCAGTTTATTACCCTGGTCTCCCGTCTGCTGGGTCCCAATGTCCTGATCAACTATATGCTGGGGCGCTATCATTCGCCCAAAGAAGAAGAGCGCATCTTTATGTTTATGGACCTGCGCTCCTCGACGACCATTGCTGAGCGCCTGGGCCACCTGAAGTGGCACCAGTTCCTGAATGATTTTTTCTACGACATCGCCAAACCCGTGCGTCGCTCCCGTGGGGAAATTTATCAGTATGTAGGAGATGAGGTGGTCATCAGTTGGCCCAAGAAGACCGGCTTGAAAAACCTCAACTGTATCCACTGCTTCTTCGGGATCTGGGATCGGATGGAAGTAAGGCGCGATTACTATATGCAAAAATACGGTTATGAGCCGGTCTTCAAGGCGGGGTATCACGTAGGCGTTGTGATTGTGGGCGAAATCGGGGATTATAAGCGGGATATCGTCTTTCATGGCGACACCGTTAACACCGCCTCTCGCATTCAGATGGAATGCAACCACTACAACCGTCGCTTGCTGCTCTCAAATACCCTCCTCAACCAGCTGGACCTGGGCAACGAGTACACCTCCGAATACATCACCAAAATTGTCCTCCGCGGCAAGGCCGAGGAGCTAGAGCTCTATAGCCTGGACCCCGTGGAGGGGTGATCGACCGGAAGACAGAAATAGATGAAGGTCGCGGCAACTCAAAGAAGGGAGGATGCAAGATGTGTCCCAGCCTTGCGTTAGAAACCTAACGGCTATCCTTGACTAGAGGGATTGGCTAATCCCCTGAAAATTCCGACCTTTACCGCGCCGTTCCCATCCTCACGTCATACGTCCTTATGAAACTGCTGACCCTTTTGCTCGCGGGCGTTCTTGCCCAGCCTCTCGCGACGGAGCCGGTACCCACCGAGCCGCCGACCGGTGGCGATGAGTACCTCAAGTACGAAACCGAAGACGTGTCGCGCTACCGGGACCGGGTGACCTTTCAATTGCCGGAACCCTCGGTGCTCGTCACCGAGATCCAGCCAGGATCGGTGCGGCCTATGAGTCTCCAATATTTGTTTCAGAGCGGGCAGCGGTACTTCGTCGAGCGCCCACAGGCGCTTGATGATCTGGTACAGCGGCATATTGCGATCGGCAAGGCCACCCGTAGCCTCCCCGGCTTTCGGGTCCAGATCTATGCCGGTACCAGCCGACAGCAGGCATTTAGTCGCAAGCAGCAACTGGCCAGCGAGTTTCCTCAGGTCGCCAATTACATGGATTTTCGCCAGCCCAACTATGTAGTCCGGGCCGGAGACTTTCTGGACCGGGAGTCGGCCCTCCTCTTCAGCCGGGAACTGCAGCAGGTGTTCCCCGGGGCATTTATCGTCCCGGCCGATGTCAAGGTGCCTCGTCTGGAGCCAGAAGATCCTGAGCTGGAGGAGGAGCAGACCACTGACGACTGGGGACAGGACTAAGCCATCTATTCTTACAGGATCCGCACTTCCCGTACCAGCTCACGCCCTACCCGCTCATTGATGAGGGTTTTGATCTTGTTGCGCGCCAGGTTCAGTTCGTGTTTCCAGACCGGCGAAGAGATGGTCAGCAGCAGTGTGCCCCGCGAGAAGCGGATGCTCTCGGTATGCTGGGCGATGGGGCGCCCCATGAGATTCTCCCAATCCGTGATGATCTGCTGGATAAGCATATCGTCCTCCAGGCCATGCTTTTTCAGAAAGGCCTGTATGGCTTCGCCGACGCTCAGATAGGGACGCTGTTTCATGGGGAGAGGCTTTGAGGGAAAATAGGCAATTCTACGGAGGGGATCAATCGCCGGCAGAGACCTTCTGAGGGGTCACCGATCCGGGCTGCACCGCAAAGTAACGTACCTCCCGGGCCGGTTCCGGCCCGAAGATCTCGCTCAGCCGTTCGTAGGAGGTATCCGTGATAAACACCTGTCCCGGGATGCGGGTCATCAGCAGCTGGGCGATGCGGCTCAGGCGGTGCGGGTCCAGCTTGTCGAAAAGGTCATCGAGCAGCAGCACAGGGGCTAGGCCCGTTTTCTGTGCCAGTAGGTCATACTGGGCCATTTTCAGGGCGATCAGAAAGGTTTTTTGCTGGCCCTGGGAACCGAAGTTGCGCACACTGTGCCCATCAATGCGGAAGATCAGATCGTCCCGGTGAATGCCGGACAGAGTATACTGGTTAACCCGGTCTTTTTCTTCCTGACGAAGAAAGTGTGCGCGCCATGCCTCAGGTGTGGCGGCTTCGATGGAGGGGCGGTATCGCAGGCTGGGGGTTTCTTTTTCCGACACCATCTCGCGAAAGTAGGTCTCAAAGATGGGTGCGTAGGCTTCCAGAAACTGGCTGCGCCCGTCCTGTATGGCCACCCCGTGGGGGATCAATTGCTCGTCCCAAAGCTGTAGTTGCTCCCGGTCAAAGTATCGCTGCTCGCCAAACAGCTTGAGCTGCGCATTGCGCTGGGCCAGCAGGCGGCCATACTGGATCAGGTGCTGCAGGTAGCGCGGGTCGTACTGAGAAATCAGCATGTCGAGAAACTGCCGGCGCTCGGCAGAGGGGCCATCGATCAGGCTGCCATCCTGCGGCAGGATGGCTACCATAGGCAAGCTGCCGATGTGCTCGCTCAGTTTTGGCAGGGGCTTTTGGTTGATCAAGAGGCGCTTGCCTTTGCCCTTGATGTAGTTGCAGGCTACCCGGCGGGGAATGTCCTCGCGGATGACCAGTGCCTGACAGAGAAAAAATGATTCCCCCTCCTGGACGACCTGCTGATCCTGGTGGCTGCGAAACCCACGGGTGAAAGCCAGCATGTGCAGAGCATCCAGGATGTTGGTTTTGCCCGATCCATTGGGTCCCGTAAAGCAATTGATGGCCGGGCTGAAGGCTAGCTCCAGGCTCGCATAGCTGCGAAAGTGGGTCAGTAGCAGATCTTGGATATGCACAGAGGGGTCTCTCCTGGCGGGTCGGTATTCCGGCACGAAGGTAAGGGTATGTGGCCGTTTTCTCGTCCCTGAAGGAAATATTTTCCGGCCGCTCTCCTTTGCCTGGGCCTAGCACTGCATATGACAAGCGGGGGAAAAACCGGGGATTATTTGTAATTCTATTTGGATATAGGCAATTTCGTGCACGATTTCTAGACGGATCAGTTTCATACGCCAAGTACATTTTTATGGCTAAGACGAAGACCACTGCCAAGGCGGCGGAGGCCACCTATGACAAGGAGCTACTCCTCCGCTGGTATGAGCAAATGCTGCTCATCCGCAAGTTTGAGGAGCGGGCCAGCCAGCTATATATGGCACAGAAGTTCCGCGGCTTTTGCCACCTGTATATCGGTCAGGAAGCGGTTGCGGTCGGGATGGAATCAGCCATCCGCCCCGATGATTATATCATCACCGCCTACCGTGACCACGGAGGTGCCCTCGCTCGCGGCGTGCATCCCAATGCCTGTATGGCCGAGCTGTTTGGTAAGGCTACCGGCTGCTCCAAGGGCAAAGGTGGCTCCATGCACTTCTTTTCCAAAGAGCACAATTTTGTCGGCGGGCACGGCATCGTCGGGGGACAGATCCCCCTTGGCACCGGTATCGGCTACGCCATCCAGTACAAAAACGAGGACAAAGTCTGTGTCACCATGATGGGTGATGGCGCGGTGCGCCAGGGAGCCTTTCATGAAGCCCTCAACCTAGCCATGCTGTGGAAGCTCCCGGTCATTTATGTGATCGAGAACAACAACTACGCCATGGGTACCTCTGTCGAGCGAACCTCCAACGTCACCGAGCTGTACAAGCTCGGCCTCTCCTATGATATGCCCTCAAAGGCCGTTAATGGTATGGATGTGCAGGAGGTGTATGAGGAAATGAAGAACGCCGTCAAGTACGTGCGTGACGGCGGTGGCCCCATGCTGCTGGAGATGAAGACCTACCGCTATAAGGGGCACTCGATGTCTGATCCGGCCAAGTACCGGACCCGTGAGGAACTCAACAAGTATCGTGGTAAGGACCCCATCGCCAACCTCAAGATCTACATGGCTGAGCATAGCGGGGTAACCGACGAGGATCTCAAGCCCATCGAAGACCGAATCCATGAAGCCGTGGAGGAATCCGTTCGCTTTGCGGAGGAGTCGCCCTATCCCGATCCCAGCGCACTCTACGAAGATGTATACGTAGGGGACTATCCCTACATGATGGAATAGCTTCTCATTCCGGTAAGTTGACCTATATCCGGGCCCCGCACAGCGTGCGGGGCCCGTTTCTGTTTGGGGGTTGAGTAATATGTTAGCAGAACCGCAAGTAAAATTTGTAAATACTAATATTATTAGTATTCTTTGCATATATAAAGAGCCACCCATTTTTCCTACATTTTGAAATCGCACGACCCCCATGCGCAAACCCATCTATTCATCGACCTACCGGGTCGCTCGTCCCCGGCAAGTCGTGGTTCCCCCAGCCCGGGCCCTGCCGCGACCACTCAAGCGGGCGTTTTGGCTGCTGCTGCTTCTGGCTGTTAGCAATGCCGTCACCCACACCCTCTTTAATCCGCGCCTGAGCGACATGTCGGCAGCTTCAGCCGCAGAGGTCGCAACCCCGGACGATCAGCTATACCTCTTGTCCGAAGCTGCGGCCCACATCCCTAATCTGCCTGCCTTTGAGGCCAAGGTCCGGGAAATCGCCATGATGCTGGACATCCCGCCGGAATGGCTCATGGCGGTGATGTATGCCGAGTCCCGTTTTGACCCGGCGGTAGCCAATCGGCAAGGCAGCGGCGCCATCGGCCTCATCCAGTTTATGCCAGGCACCGCCCTGGAGTTGGACGTGAGCCCCGAGCGCCTGCGTCAGATGACCGCCCTGCAGCAGCTGGAGTATGTGTATCGCTACCTTTTTCAGGTGCAGCAGCGCTACGGACCTTATGCTTCGCTCACCGATCTGTACCTCGGGATCCTATACCCCAAAGCCCGGGGGCAGGATCTCTGTTACACCCTGTATGCCCGGCCCTCCCAGTCCTACCGACAAAATGCCGGTCTGGATGAGGACCGTGACGGGCGCGTGACCGTCAGTGACATTGACCGGCATGTGCGGCGCTTGTTCCCCACGGCCTATGCCGTGAGGCTGGCGGGCTAGGAGTTGCATTTGTCCCCCCTGCCGCGCAATTTGGCGGCTCATGAAGCGTCGCGCCATCATTTCGCTCTCTGCCCTTGTGCTACTCGGATACGTGCTGGTCCGGGTGGCCCACCTCTACCCCAAGTGGGAGAAGCCGGGAACCGAGGCGGTCCTGAGCTGGGATGTGTATGGCTACTACCTCTACCTGCCGGCGACCTTCATTTACCACGACCTCGACGGGCTGGGCTTCAAGGATTCCCTCTTTGTGCAGTACCGGCCTGCCGGGGACTTTCATCATGCTACCCCCCAGCCTGATGGAGGCTTTGTAATGAAGTATCCCATCGGGATGGCGGTGGCCTATTTGCCCTGGTTTGGGGTGGGCCATCTGGCTGCTACCCTCAGCGACACCTATGCGGCCGACGGCTTTTCCCAGCCCTACCAGCAAGCCGTCGCCTGGGGCATGATCCTCTATGCGCTGCTAGGGCTGCTCATCCTGCGAAGGGTGCTGCTCCGCTTCTTTCAGGATCGCGAGGTGGCCATCGTGCTGGGGATTTTGGTGTTGGCCACCAACTACCTCAATTACACGGCCTTTGATGGGGCCATGCCCCATAACATGCTCTTCACGTTGTATGCGGCCTTGCTCTGGCTCACGGCAGCCTGGCACGAGCGACCCCGCGCGCATCTGGCGTTACTGATCGGCCTTTGTGTAGGCTGGGCGACGATTATTCGGCCTACGGAGCTGATGAGCTTGCTTATTCCCTTGCTATGGGGGATTCGCGATGGGAAGAGCCTGAAGGCCAAGCTGAAGTTGTTATGGACCCACTGGCAGCAGGTCCTGCTGCTGGGGTTTGGGTTGATCCTGATGGGCTCCCTGCAGATGATTTATTGGAAATGGTCCTCCGGATCCTTTCTATACTACAGCTATGGCGAATTTGGCTTCGACTGGTTGCGCCCGCATCTGATCAACGGTCTCTTCAGCTACCGCAAGGGCTGGCTGGTCTATACTCCAGTGATGATCCTGGCCCTGATCGGATTCTGGCCACTGTTTCGCCAAGAGCGAGGCCAATTCTGGCCGGTGGCCATCTTCACCGCCCTGAACCTCTATGTGGTTTTTGCCTGGGAGGTATGGTGGTATGGCGGCAGTTTTGGCGCGCGTCCGCTGGTACAGTCCTACGCCTTTCTTGCCTTGCCGCTTGGGGCCGCCGTAGCCGCTATGCTCAGCCGCCGCTGGCTCACCGTCCTGGGCGTGGCCTTCATGCTGCTCTGCGCTGACCTCAATCTGATGATGACCTGGCAGGCCCATGGCACCGATACCGGCTGGCATTCGGAGGCTATGACCCGGGCCTACTTCTGGAAAATTTTTGGCAAGTCCCAGGTCAAGCGCAGCGATCGCAAGTTTCTGGATGTGAAGCACGAACTCGGTAGTACTGAGGGGATGCGCATTCGCACCCTCTATGTCCTTGATTTTGAGGGGGACACCAGTGCCGCCATCACGCGGCGTACCGCCGCTTCTGGCACCCAGGCCTGGAAACTGGACGGAAGCAGCCAGTTTACACCTGCCTATGAGATCAGCCTGGCTGAGCTTGGTGCCTCGCCCGAGGCGTGGATTCGCGTATCAGCTCGTACCTACTACGAGCAGATGGAGTGGAATGAATGGAAGATGGCGCAGCTGAGTACCGTCTTCTTGCGGGAAGGTAAAGCCTGGCGGCAGACCACCGCCCGCATACAGCGGGCGACGGAGCCCTGGCGTTGGGAGACCTTTACCTACGAGATGCGCATCCCCCGCAACACCCGCCCGACCGATGTCCTGAAGGTCTATGTGTGGAATGCCGGCTCAGACCGGGAAGTATTGATTGATGATCTGAAGGTCGAACTGATTGAGCCGTAATTTTTCCGGAGGGGCGGGAATGAATCCGGGTTCTTGCTGGTCAAATGGGCTCAATACTCAACATCATGAAATACCTTCTATATTCCTTGCTCGGCCTCCTTCTTCTGGGAAGCGGCCTGTTCGCCCAGCCCCAGAGGGGCGGGATGGATCCCGAAGCCCTGGCCGAGCGGCAAACCCAGCGTATGACTGAGCTGCTGCAGCTCGACGAAGACCTGCTCCCCTGGGTGCACGAGATCAACCTGGAATATGCCCAGCGCATGTTTGAGCTGCGAGAAGACCACCAAGGCGACCGCGCAGCCATGCGTAGCGGCATGCAGCAGCTCCGGGTCGAGAAAGACGTGGCATTGGCAGGTATTCTGACCGAAGAGCAGATGCAGATCCTGCGTGACAACCCGCCGCCCCGCCCGGGCGGCGAGCGCCCGCCTCGTAATCGCCGGCCCCAGAACTGACCGTCTCGGGTTTTTCATGGGATAGGCAACAGGCCCCCCGCCTGAGCGTTGTAACAAACGACAGGCCTTGAGGCCTGTGCCGTTTTTTCCCTTTGCCTATGCGGACCTTCTGGATCATTGCCTCTCTTGTTTTCGCCTTCTGGCTCTTTCGCCGGGAATCTGCTCCGGAGGAATCAACTCCGGATATGTCTGCGCCTAAGGTGCAGACGGAAAAACTTGTCCCATCTGCGACGGGAGGCATTGATGCCCTCACGGCTACTGCCCGTGCCCTGGAGGGTCGCCCCTACCGGGGCGGGGGCATGAGTCCGACCGGTTTTGATTGCTCCGGCTTTGTGAGCTATGTGTTTCGGCAACACGGTCTGCGCCTGCCGCGCAGCAGCGCGGCGATGGCCCAAACCGGTCTGGAGGTTGACCTGGAGGAGGTGCAACCCGGTGACCTGCTGTTCTTTACCGGCCGTGATGCAAGTAGCGGAGTGATCGGGCATGTGGCCCTGGTGACCGGGACCGAATCGGGCCATCTGCATATGACCCATGCCTGCAACCGGGGGGTGGTTACCGATAACTACTGGGATATGCGCTACTATCAGGAGCGCCTGCTGCGGGCCGTGAGGCCTCGGGTACTAGCAAGTTTGAGCGAGGATTAGGGCCTTTCGGACCAAAGCCGTATTTTTCTGGCTTTCTGTTTGGCATGGAATGCGCTTTGGTAATTGATCTGCCTTTTTTTCTGGCCCTGCCTGTCCTATGAACCAAGACCAACGGTTCTTCTACCGCGATCTCAGCTGGCTCTCTTTTAACTACCGCGTCCTGCAGGAGGCCGCCGATCCCCAGCTTCCCCTCTACGAGCGGATCAAGTTTCTGGCTATCTACTCCTCCAATCTGGCGGAGTTTTTCCAGGTGCGAGTGGCCTCCATCCAGAGTCTGGCCAAGGCCAAGCGTGATCAGGATGTCCAGGAAGGGGCCAAGCCCTTATCAGTAGACCCTGACCACTTGCTGGGCGAAATATTTCAGGAAGTGCACCGGCAGCAGGAGTACTTCGGACGTATTTTTCAGGAACAGATTCTCCCTGAACTGGCCCAGCATCATATTCATTTGCTGCGGGAAGCGCCCGAAGCTCCCACCCATCAGGCCTATCTACGACGTTTTTTTGAGGAGGAGCTAAAGCCCTTTCTCCACCCCGAAGTACTGAGGAAGAACAAAATCCGGCACTTTTTGCGGGATAATGCCCTCTACCTCGCCGTGCGCTTGCGAAACCGCCCCCGCAATTACGATCGGCTGATGCCGGCCGAGCGGAAGGTACAGGCTCAGCATCAGCGCATTCGCTACGCCTTGGTACAGATTCCCACCGGCTATTTTCCCCGCTTTGTGGAGCTTCCGCAAATTGGGGAGGGGCGGTACTATATGTTTCTCGATGATGTAATACGCTTTCATCTGGCCGATATTTTTTATGGCTATGACCTGCTGTGCGCGCACAGCATCAAGCTCAATCGCAATGCCGATCTGCAGATAGAGGATGAGTTCAGTGGCAAGCTGGTGGATCTGATCCGCGACCACCTCAAGCGGCGACAGACGGGCGTTCCGGCCCGATTTCTGTTTGATCAGGCCATGCCCAAGAGCATGCTCAAATACCTGCGGGACACCTTTGGCTTGCGCAAGCGCGAGTTGATGCCCGGAGGGCGCTATCATAGCTTTTCGGATTTTTTCGGTTTTCCCAATCCCATGGCCCCGGCTCTGGAGCGCCCTCCGACGCCGCCCCTGCGGCATCCGGAGCTGGAGGCGGCGCCCTTCTTGCTCCCGGCCATCCAGGAGCGCGACCGGGTGGTTCATTTCCCTTACCAA
>RFHL01001039.1 GCA_003696875.1 Bacteroidota bacterium
CAGCGACGTCTATGCCATGGGCGGTACGCCCATGATGGCCATCGCCATCCTGGGCTGGCCCCTGGACAAGCTCCCCCCTGAGGTCGCTCAGCAGGTACTGGAGGGTAGCCGCGCCGCCTGCCGGGAGGCCGGTATCCCGCTGGCCGGAGGCCACAGCATCGATAGCCCTGAGCCGATCTTTGGGTTGGCCGTCACTGGCCGCGTCAACGTGGCCAACATCCGGCGCAACATCGGAGCCTTGCCGGGCTGCAAGCTTTTTCTCACCAAGCCCCTGGGGGTGGGCATCCTCACCACCGCCCAGAAGAAAGGCAAACTTCAGCCCGAACACGCCTTGATTGCCCGCGACAGCATGGTCCAGCTCAACCGGGTAGGAGAGGTCTTCAGCAAATACGCCTACATCAAGGCCATGACCGATGTCACGGGATTTGGCTTGCTGGGCCACCTGGTCGAGATCTGTAGTGGCAGCCGCACCCGGGCCCTCATCGACTTCTCGGCGGTGCCGCGCATCCCCGAAATCGATGGCTATCTGGAGCTAGGCTGCGTCCCCGGTGGTACAGGCCGCAACTGGGCCAGCTATGGCGACAAGATCGGCCCGGTGACCGACTATCAGCGACAGATCCTCTGCGATCCCCAGACCAGTGGCGGCCTTATGGTCGCCGTGGTGCCGGAGTATGAGCGCGAGTTTGTGCAGATGTCGGCAGGCCTGGGCCTGCATATGCAGGCCTTTGGCGAACTCCTGGAGCCCGACCCAGGGCAGCCGCTGATCATGGTCCAATAACCAACAAGGCCACCCCGAAGGGTGGCCTTGCTTTTATGAGTGTACCCGCTGGCCTGATCAGGGGCCTTCTTGGGCCATCTCCCGCTCCTCCCAGCCTTCGGAGAGATGAATCAGGGTCAGAATCAGCCAGAACATGGCCCCGATTTTGTCCACCTCAATCATCTCATTCAGGAAACTGTGCAACAGGATGGTGCTCAGGCTCATGACGAGGAGCAGTACAATGCCCCGCCGCTCGGAATCGGCGATGCGGTAGTATAAGCGGATGCCTTTTACCAGCATGTACATACAGAGAAAAAAGAAGAGCAAGCCCCCTGGAAAGCCCTGCTCCGCAAAGGTCATCAGGAAGTAATTGTGGGTGGTGGACTGCTCCGGATTGTCGCTCACGTAGGTACGGAAGGCATCGTCGGCGTAGTGCTTATACACCTGGTTAAAGGTACTCGGACCGGACCCAAACACCGGCATGTCGGCGATCATGTTCTTGGCCGCTACCCAGCGGTAAAAACGCTCCATCCCGGAGATTTCCGTTCCCTGGAGGGTGGCCTCCAGATGGGCTTCGAAATCGTCGCCATGCCAGATGGTGCTCTGGTAGTTGGGGGCGAAGAGATAATAATTATTTCCCTGCACCAGATAAGCCACCCCCAAGCCCAGCAGCACGATGCCCACATAGATGAGCTTGTCGAGCCACTTGCGCTGCATCAGAAACCAGATCACCGGCAGGGTGGCCGTGGTGAGATAGGCGCCCCGCTTGTAGGAAAAGATGATTCCCAGTAGCAACAAGCCCATGCCCGCAGTAATCACGTACCACTGCAGGCTGCGGGCCCCGTACCAGCTGCGGGCATACCAGCACCAGGGCAGAAAGAGTACCAGCGTAGCGGAGAAAATCACCCCATTGGCGTAGAGAGGGAAGGCTGCCCCATTGGCGGCTTCAAAGGAAAAGCCCGCGCTGGCATGGTGGACCAGCGCATAGAGAACGGACACCATCAGCGGCCAGAAAAAGGCCCAGAAGAGGGTCTTCACATCTGCCGGCCCCTGAATGAGGCGCTGAGCCACGTATACAAACGGAGCCAGATACCATAACTTGGCCAGCAAAAACTTGAAGGAGCGACCCGGATAGGACGAAAGCAGGGTGGTGATGACCGTCCAGCTCAGGAGAATAAGAATGAGAAAATGGAAGGGCTTGAGCCGGGCTGTGCCGCGAAATTGCCGGCCGGCCAGCAAGTCCAGGACAAAAACCACCAGGAAAACGAGCATCAGCGGCTCGGAAAAGAGGTCCAGAGCCAGGCTACCGCCCACCTCCATCTGGGTGGACAGGGGAATGCTCGCGATGAGCAAAAAGAAGACCGGCTTGTAGCGGTATAGAATAAGCAACCCCATGACCAGGGCCACCGGAATCCCCATCAGGATGGGCATGCGCATGCGCACAGCCATCGCAAGGGCCCCAACGGTAACCACCGCCAGCAGGCTGAGCAACAGCCAGCGCCAGGCCTTGAGGGGTATGTGCCGGAGCAGGTCCAATGCAGGATAACAATCAGGAAACAGCGCCGGCAGAGGCCGACTGGGCGTTTTTGCCCCAATGAATCAGGCGATCGATCAGTACCGTGCCCATGATGCTCACCAGGCTGGCGATCAGCAGGGTCGCCAGCAGAATCACCCAACGCACCGGCCGGGCCTTCTTATCCGCAGGCTGCGCCTGCTCGGGAATCAGGATGGTCGAATAGGCCACCTGGTCCATCAGCTCCAGATACTGGACGCGCTCAGCCAAATTTTTCAGGTCCTCAGCCAGAGAGGTCAGCACATCCTCCACGGCCTTGACCTTATCCATGCCGTCGCGAAACTTCTCCAGGTTCATGGCCGAACCGCTGCTGCGGCGGGTGAGGGCGGCCACCTTGCCTTCGAGGCGGCGCACCTCCATCTCCAGGCCAGCGGTCGCCTGCCCCTTGCGCTGGGCCTCCCGCAGCGCCGCCCGGGCGGCGCCCAGGTCGCCCTCGGCCATCAATACCTGCTCGGCTATCACCTCCGACTGGGTAAGGCTGGCCAACACATTGTACTCGGCCCGCAGCGCGCGAGCGCTGTCTTCATACTGCGCGATCTGCCCCTGCAGCCGGGCGGCACTCTGCCGGTAGAGCCCCAGCAGGTGCTCTTTGTTGGATACCAGCATATCCTTGTTGATGGCATCAACCTGTGCGATGACCAGGTTGACGATGGCTGCCGCCCGCTCGGGGTCCACGTCATAGGCCTCGATTTCGAGGCCATTGCCCGACACCCGGGTGGTCTTGACGTTGCCATTATAGGTACGCAACACGTAGTAGCGCGGCGAAGCGTCGTTTTCGGGATCCACGCCATAGGCCTGCCACAGGTCCAGGGAGTCGATCACAAAGAAGCGGACCGGGTCCGAGTTGGCGATGTTGTCCAGCTTTTCCACCTCTTTGGCGCCTCCGTAGAGGTACATATTGGGCTCTTCGTGAAACATGTTGAAGAGGTCGTAGCGCTCGGCCGAGGTGGGGTAAATGATGGCCGAAGAGCGGTACTCCGGGGGATAAATCGCTGGCAAGGTGAGAATGAAAGCCAGGAGGCCGGAGAGACCGACCACCACCAGGATATAGACCAGGTACTGCCGGATCACCCGCAGGACGTAGAGGAGATTAAAGGGATTTTCTTCCACAGCTTTTGCGTCTGGGATCAGGGAAGTGGGGAGAAAGCCGCTTGCGGCGGCCAGGTAAAGGATTGTGCCAAATCAGCGGCCAAAGTTAGAAAAAGTCAGTCCAGGAAAAAATCCCGGATCATCTGATCGGACCGAAGCCAGCCTGCGGGGCTGGCGGCAAAGCCTCCCGGGCGCGCAACCAGCTCGCCCGCCGCCAGGTAGCCATCCCGCACGGCCCCGAAGCGGGCCTCCCAATCCGGCACCCAGGCCCGCAAGCGGGCCAGTTCCAGCCCGGCCGATCGCCGCAGGTGCGTCATCACGTACTCGTGATAGCGGTCGCGGTCACTCAGCGTCTCGGTCTCGGCAATGGCGA
>RFHL01001040.1 GCA_003696875.1 Bacteroidota bacterium
AGCAGGCCCAGCAACAACAGGGCGGGTATGAAGGATGAGAGGCGATGCATTATGATGGGATTTTCGAAATTGCGGTTTATGGAAAGGGGAGGCCGGAGAGGCGGAGGAAACATGAACGTGCCACGTCTCGCTTCTCGGCTCTCGCCTCGGAAAATCTATTCCTCCTGATGATACCGGCTGAATTCGCCCCGGGCTTTCTGCAGCTCGAGCTCAGCCATCAGATATTGGTACATACCATTGAGGTAGTTGGCTTCGGCCTGCTTGAGCTGGCTCTCGGCGTCGTTGATCTCCAGGCTGGAGCCCACCCCCTCGCGGTACTTGATCTCGGCGACCTCATACACCCGGCGGGCCAGTTCCACATTGGCCTGGGTAGCCTGCACGGTATTATAGGCGTCCTGCATCTTGTGGTAGGCGGTCTGGACCTCTACCTGCATGGACAGGGCAAACTGGTCGAACTGGTTGCGGATCTTGCGCAGCTCCAGCTGCGACTGCTGTACCTGGGCCCGCTTGCGAAAGCCATCAAAGATGGGCACGTTCAGTTGGAAGCCCATCACCACGATCGGGAACCACTTCTGGTTGGTATCA
Source organism: Bacteroidota bacterium (assembly GCA_003696875.1). Taxonomy (GTDB): domain Bacteria; phylum Bacteroidota; class Bacteroidia; order J057; family J057; genus RFHL01. The sequence goes on from RFHL01001040.1 coordinate 586, forward strand.
AAAAAGTCAAAGGCATCGCGCTGGGCATTGACCTGCATATTGCTGAAGCCGTAGAGGCTGGGCAGGTAGCCCGCCCGGATGCGCTGGGTGTTGTACTGCTCGATGCGCTCCTGCGTCTGGAGCAGGCGATACTCGACCCGGTTGGTCGGGTCGAGGTCTCCCAGAGAGAGGGGCGGGGCCGGGGCCTCGGCCAGTTCGCTCACCGAGCCCTTCAGGGCGAGGGGCTGGTCCACGGGCATGCCCATCTGGAATTTGAGCAGGGTTCGGGCCAGGACCACAAAGCGGTCGATTTTTTCCCGCTCCAGTTCCAGGTTGGTGAGGTTGATCTGGAGGCGGTCCACGTCGATTTTTTCGGCAAAGCCGGCCTCGTTCAGGGCCCGGGTTTCGGTAAAGAGTTTCCGAACCCGTAGCAGGTTGGCGTCGATCAGGGCGAGTTGCTCCTTGGCCATCAGAGCCTGGAAATAGGCCTGACTCACCGCGAGGGCGGTTTCTTCGCGGGTGCGATCGGCCGCCCGGATCGACAGTTCCTCATAGGTGCGGGCCCCTTTGAGCCCGATAAAGAAGGTCCCGTCAAAGAAGAGCTGGTTGATCCCGATCCCGGCAGTCGATTGCCAGGGAAACCCGAAGCGAACCTCCAGAGGATCGCCAGGGCGGGTTTCGCCTGTGACCGGGTCCACGACAGGATTAAAATCCCCGGGCAGGATGGTCGTCGGCAGCGAGGGAAAGTACTGCAGGTCCACCGTTCCGTTCACCTGCGGATAGCCGCTGGCCATCACTTCTTTGACCTGTGCCTGAGCGATATAGGTGTCAAAGCGGGCGTTTTGGACGGTGGGATTATGATCAAGGGCGTAGGCAATGCAGGCTTCGAGATCCAGGCGCAGGCTGTCCTGGGCCGGCAGGCTGGACTGGAGGAGTACTCCTAGCCAGAGCAATAAGCCAAAACGAAGGAGATGTTGCATAGATTTGCGGTGCGTGGGGTAAAAGAGGATGGGATAAGGAGTAAGGATCGGATTGTAGGTTGCCTGTATCGGTGAGAAGGAGCAGGTTAGGGGAGTGGATCACTTTGTTCGGCTTCATATTGCCGGTAGCGGGCCAGGCCTTCAGGGGTTACGATGCCCCGGAGATACAGCTCAAAAAGCTGCTGCTGTACCTCGACCGGGTCGAAGCGGTCCGGGGGAAAGGCCTCAGGCTTAAGGCTGAATTCTATCTGGTTGACCCGCACTTGCGCCACGATCTCGACATGGATCTCGGGGCGGTACAGGCCCTCGGCAATGCCTCGTTGCAGGTTGTCCCGGACTTTGTTGTGGATGAAGTCGGATTTGAAGCAGTCGAATATCTCCCAGGAGCGGGGATAGTACTTGCGAATTTCCATCACCAGGTTGGGGGACATGGTTCGGAAGGTCTGAAACGACCAGCGGGCCACCCGTACGATCTCGTCGATGGCATCCCGGGCCAGGGCCGAGATGTCCGTGGCAATTTTTTCCTCCGACTGAAAGTATCCCTCAGCTACGGCATAGACGAGGGCGGCTTTGTTTTCATAGTACTGATAGATGGTCTTCTTGCTGATCCCCAGGTCGCGCGCCACCTCATCCATGGTGATGCTACGCACCCCATATTTCATGAAGACTTCGTGGGCGTGAGCGAGGATACGTTGCGGAATGTCCATAAAGATATCAGCTACTCATCGGAGGTGAGCAGAAACAAAGGGGTAGTAGCAGCAAATGGGAAAGCGACCGGGGTAGAGTCTGAGTCAAACAGGCCGCAAAAGTATGGAAACTTGGAGAGTTTTCAAAGTTTCCGTTGTCTAAACGCGACTCCTGATAAAAGGTTTAGGGATGGAGAAAACAGAGCTGGAAAAGTGCAGCTTTCCCCATGCCATCCCCTGCCTCAGTCTTTCTTCAGCACCGAGCGATAGGCCTCCAGGCAGCGCTCGCGGGCATACTTGTGAGGTACGATCTCCCGGGCGTAGGCCGGGGTGCCATATTCGGGCACCCACTTGCGCACATAGCGCAGCTCGGGGTCAAACTTTTTCATCTGCGACTCGGGGTTGAATACCCGGAAATAGGGCGCGGCATCGGTGCCGCAGCCGGCGGCCCATTGCCAGCCGCCGCTGTTCGAGGCCAGCTCAAAGTCCAGCAGCTTTTCGGCAAAGTAGGCCTCGCCCAGCTGCCAGTTGATGAGCAGATGCTTGCTCAGAAAGCTCGCCACCACCATGCGCACCCGGTTGTGCATATAGCCGGTGGCGTTGAGCTCGCGCATGCCGGCGTCTACCAGCGGGTAGCCGGTCTCGCCCCGGCACCACTTCTCAAACTCCGCTGGCGCGTCGCGCCAGGGGATGGCCGCATACTCCGGCCGGAAGGGCCCTTCGGCCACGTGGGGAAAGTTCCACAGGATCTGGGCGTAAAACTCCCGCCAGATCAGCTCATTGAGGTAGGTGTCGTTCAGCTCGCGGGCCACCCGGGCCAGCTTGCGGATGCTCAGGGTCCCAAAGCGCAGGTGCAGTCCCAGACGGGTAGTGCCCCGCTGGGCTGGGAAGTCCCGCTTTTGGTCATACACCTGGATGATGTCCCGGTCGGGGATGGGGGAGGGAAAATCCATGTCCACCGCCGCAAAGCCCATCTCCTCCAGGCTGGGCAGGGGTTGCGCCGGTTGCCGGTGAAAGGCCCCAAAATGGGCCTCGGTGTTCCAGCTTTTCAGGCGGTCTGGCGTGAGCCTGGCCCGCCATTGGCGGCTGTATGGGGTAAAAACGGTGTAGGGCTTGTCTGCCTGCGTCAGGACTTCTTCCTTCTCCAGCAGCACATGGTCCCGGTAGGTGTGGAAGGCCACACCCCGCCCCTTTAAAAATTCCCCTAGCTGCCCGTCGCGCTCGCGGGCGTAGGGCTCGTAGTCGTGATTGGTATAGACGGCGGTAAAGCCGTAGGTCTCGCATAGCTCCGGCCAGAGGGCCTCGGGATGTCCGTAGCGGACCACCAGGCTGCTGCCCATGGCCGCGAGTTGGGCCTGTAGCTGGCTCAGGGTCCGATGAATAAAGTCGACCCGGGCATCTTGCCGGGGCAGTTCGTCCAGGATATGGCGGTCAAAGATAAACACCGGCACCACCGGCTCGCCAGAGGTCAGGGCGTGGAATAGGGCAGTATTGTCATCAAGCCGCAAGTCGCGGCGCAGCCAGCAGGCAACCATAGATACACATTCATTTGGCCCGGTATCGGGCGTTCGAAACCGCTAAGGCAACCGCCGCCCCGGACCAATTGTTCAGCGCAGGGCCGCCTTTTCCCAATCACTCACCCGATCCAGCTCCAGCACCATATGCCCCTCCTCATCGGGATGAAAGGCCGGGGTGAACTTGGCCCCCCAGACCACTTCGTGAAACTTATAGGAGCGGCGGGCATGTACATGCTGGCCAAAGGTGTCGTCAAAGCCCTTGAGCATGATGAGAAACTCGGCTCGGCGCGCCTCCAGCAATTCGGCCGAAAGCCCTAAGAGCGGACTGTCGCTTTCGATGGGGTGGACGATGGTCCAGGTGAGGGGGAAGACGGTGACTGAGCGCCGCTCCAGCTTGAGAAAGTGGTATTCCTGCTTGAAGCCTTCCCCTTGCGGCACGTACCACATGACCGCCACCTGCACCTCGAGGTCCAGGAGGATGTTTTTACGCCGGTTCACAATGCGAAACATGAAACCGTTGAGGTCTTCCTGATAGGGCGCAATCAGCGCCTGGTCGCTAAAGCCGATTTTGGCGGAGGGCTGCGAAAAACGCCCATAAAGCAGGCCGGTGGCCAGGGCAAAGCCCATCAGCCCGGTCATCGCCTCAAAGGTGGCGATCATGTTGATCGACAGGCTGTTGGGGCTCAGCGAGCCGTAGCCGACGGTGGTGAAAGTCTGGGCACTAAAGAAAAAAGCCAGTTTGAAGCGGTCCCATGCGCTTTCCAGGTTTTCCGGGGCACCATTGAGTCCCTCGACCCCCGCCCAGAGGTAGAGCAGGGCAAAAAAGGCATTGAAGAGCAGGTAGCCACCCAGGATTACCAGCATAAACTGCCACCAGGGCAGACCGATGAGCAGCTGGTAGGGGTGGATGCTGCCAAACCCGCCGCCTACGCGGCGGATGTTGTAGCTGCCGTCGGGATTGACCAGGCGCTTGGTCTGCGGCCCGATTTTGTTGCCAAATCCAAAATCTTCCTTGCTGGTAGGGCCGGCCTGTACCGGGGGCTGCTCTTGAGGGGCGGCCTGCTTGTGTGAGTCGGACATGGGGAGAAGGCTTGTGAGCGAATCCAGGGCTAATATACATCCCTTTTGAGGATGTCATAAACGCCTCAGCCCGCCAATAAGGCGGGCTGCGGCGAGGAACCCATCATTTGGGGATTTACAGCCCGCTCACGGGCTGGTTTTTGGGATATTTCACCTCAAACTTCAGGATCAGCTCGCGGGTCTCACCCGGGGCCAGGGCTACATCCCAGACCACCTTGCCGCTACCGGGATCAACCCGTCCCCCGCTCAGTTCCAGGATTTCCACTTCGATCTCCTTGTTCTGGGACACCGGTACCTGATCCTCCAGCGTGAGTTGTACGGCCGTCGACTTGTTGTTGCGCAAGGTAATGGCAAAGCCATAGGTCAGGCGTTCATTGCTGCCGATGGTCTTGCGCTCGGTAAACTCCGCAACCTGCTCGCGCTGGACCTGTACCTTGGGGTCGCGCCCCAGCGAGACGAGCATAGAGTCCCGCGGATTGTCGGTGTTGACGTAGGTTTCGCCCACGAAGGTGCCTTCAAAATACACATTGCCCTTGCCACGCAACAGATCCTGGCTGATCTGCGCCACCAGGAAGGCGTCGCGGTCCAGTTTGGGCACGGCGTAGTGCCGGAAGCTCCCTTTGACAGGGATCACCTGGATATCCACCTGATGGGGCTTGTTGTCGGCCGGGATGTCGTAGGGGAGGGCAATGGCAAACTCCAGGCCGAGTTCGCCCTCGGTGGTCGTGGTGTAGTCGTAGGCGTAAGTCGCCTCGGGGGCGTCTTCCTCCATCTCATCCAGAGCGATGCCGGCCATGGTATTGGCCGTGGTGGCGTCGCGCCGCGATTCGCGGCGAGGGGCATAGGCTGGCTGCGGCACCGGCCGCGGATAGGAGATGTCTACGTACCACGGGGACAGCACCGGCTGGGTGTTGTTTACATTGTTGTTGGTGGTGGAGAGGGTCAGCTTGACCCCATTCCAGTCAATGCCGGTATTGTTGACCACATCGGCCTTCAGGAAAAATTGCAGGGGCTGGTCGGTGGCCTCGACCCGGATGTCATAAAAGGGGTTCCAGCCGGCCTGGTTCACCAGATAACGAAGCTCCAACGAAAGGGAGCCAGCCTGATCGGCCCGGAAGGCCACCAGTACTTCCTGGGTGGGCTGGTTGCGCTGGGCGCGGATCTGATTGAGCTCTTGCTGATAGGCCGCGATGCGCCTTTCGTAGCGGACTTTCTGGCGGCTGAGGTCCCGCATCTCCTTGCGCAGGGCACTCAGACGTTCCTGGTAGAGGGTAGCCACCCGGATCAGGGCCTCGGGGTTCAGGCCGGTTTCGTCCCCACCGATCTTGCCATTTTCCAGCAGCAGCTTTTCTTCGCTTTGCCGGACAAACTGCTCGTCGGCCAGGACCTGTAGCTCGGCTTGTAGCCACTCCACGCTGTCCTCAATGGCCTGCATGCGCGGGGTTTTGGGAGTGGTATTTAGATAGCTTACGCGATGGGTGACCGCTTGGATGATGCCTTTGCCGGTACCACTGACGGTGATGCTGTTGGGGAGAATGTGACGGGAAAGGCCGGTAAATACAAGGAGGTTTTCACCTTTCCGGACATTGGTTTGGGCTGTGCGCACGATCTGCGCGCGTTGCCGGAACACACTCACCTCGGTGATCCGAGAAGTCAAAGGGGTTTCATCATTGGCCCAGAGGGCGAGAGGGGCGAGCAGGCAGGAGAGGAGCAGGGCGCGCAGGCGCAGAAAGGGATGGAGGCGCATATAAGGGAATCAGGGTTGAGTGGTAAAAAAGCCGGGAAGCCGGCACAGCCATCATGCGCGCCGCCAGCGAGGCGGCGTACAGAGAAGAT
>RFHL01001041.1 GCA_003696875.1 Bacteroidota bacterium
GTCCTGCAGAATCTGCTGGGAATGGCCAAGTCGCTCGGGATAGAGGGCAAGACCCTTGATGCCATCTGATCTTGCCGATAGAAAAAGGGGCCGGGCATGAGCCCGGCCCGTCTGGTCGTGTCTTGACTTCTCTGCTTCGCTCCTCACCCTTTTCCTTATGTCTGAAATTGCGCCCTCTGTCACGCCCCCGGAATCGGTCCAGCTGGAGGGGGGAACCTATGAGATCATCCGTAAGCGGTTAAATGCCCAGGGAACGGAACTCCGCCGCCGCCTTGACCGCCTCAACCAGCGCCGTAAGGAGGTGCTCGGCGCCCTGGAGATGCGCCTCCTCGCCAATGACCGCATCACCACCGCCAACAACTGTATACCCCGGGACATGGTCGCCGTCGGCGAGCAGTTTCTCTTTGGCTACAACGTCCATATCGGCCTGCGGCAGGGCATACAGCTCAGCGACGTCTTCAGTGCCTACCGCTTCGATCCGGCCAAGCACAGCTTCCACGAAGTAGACCTTGGATTGCTGGCTGATGCTCAGTTTGAAGAAGATTTTCAGAATCTCTATAAATATTACAAAAACACCGTTTTTGCCAAGTTCGCCCAGATCGGCCCCAGCTTGTTTATGGTCTTCCAGGTTGGTAAAAGCACCTCTGATGTCAAGACCTTTAAATGGACCTTCACTACTGAGGGCTTGACCTATCAGGGCAATCGCTTTGACCATGAGTTTCGCTTTCCGGAGCAGCACGAGTTCAGCTGGACCCGGACGACCCGCGACATGCAGCGGCGGGGCACCCATCCTCACGTCTCTATTCTGGATCGGGTGTTTGTGGAAACCACCGAGGGCGACCTGACCATCAAGGTTGAGGACAATACCGACACCGGTCAGGGAATTTATTCCGAGCCCGTCGAGCAACCCGACCAGACCCTGGACGATGCGGAGTATTATTACGCGGATCTGGGCAACCTGATCGTGCTCAAAATCCGGCCCTATCAGGAGCGCGAGTACCGCTACCTCATCTTCAACGAAAAGATGAAAGAAGTCCTGCGGGTGGATGCGTTGGAGGAAGCCTGCGTGCGCCTACCCGATGAGCAGGGCATCCTCTTTTCCAACGGCTACTACCTCCAGACCGGCGATTACAAGCTGTTTGACAAGGTGATGGCCAATATGCAGTTTGAAAAGCGCATCGTCTCAGCCAATGGCGAAGACTTCCTTTTCGTCTTTAATAACCAGGCTACCGGGACCTACGTACTCCTGCCGTATAATCTGGTGGACCAGCGGGTGGCCACCCCTATCGTCTGTAATGGTTTTACCATCTTTCCGAATGGAGAGCTGTGCTACTTCCGGACCGAGGCCGAGGCCAGCCGTCACCATGTGATACAGGTGTGGCAGACGCCCTATACCGAGGAGGTGGCCTTGCCCACGCAGGGAGATGACAGTTGGTTGGCCAAGGTCGGCAACAAGGATCTGGTGCGCGGCATCGCCGAGTGCAACGAGCTCCTGACCCTGCTGCAACGGGACGATTCCTATCGCAATCTCTATCTTGATCTGGTCAAGAAAAGCACCGACATTCTCGACTCCTACTACTGGGTGGGGCACGAGGAAGCCGGGCGCCTGAACGAGCCCTTGCAGGAGCTGCGGGAAACCGCTTCGGGGGCCATTGATGAGTTTGAGAAAGTCCGCCGCCTGCGCCAGCAGGCGCAGGAAAAGACCGCCGGGGCCGAAGCCCGGGTATCGGCCCTGATGGCCGAAATCCGGCGGCACAAGCCACAGGACATCGACCGTTATGTACGCTACCTCGCCGAGCTTCGCGGCTTGCGGGGCGAGGTCATCGCCCTGAAGGAGGTACGCTATGTGCCGGAAGAGCTGGTTCAGGGACTGGAAGGGCAACTTGCCACCCAGACCGATCAGCTGTCACGAGCCTGCGTCGACTTTCTGACCCAGGAGGCTGCGCTGCAGCCCTATCTGAAAAAGGTGGATGCCGCCCGGGTCGCCGCCGAAAGCATCACCAAGGTGCTGGAGGCCGATGCCGTCGGGGAGCAGATCGACCAGATCGGCCAGGATCTGGAGATGCTCATCGACATCGTGAGCAACCTCAAGATTGAGGATGCGACCCAGACCACCCGTATCATCGATCATATTTCGGGCATCTACTCCCAGCTGAACAGCTTACGGGCCCAGCTCAAGCGGCAGCGGCAGGCGCTGCAGGGCACGGAAGCCCAAGCAGAATTTCAGGCCCAGCTGCGCCTGCTCAGCCAGGGCGTGGTCAATTACCTCGACCTATGCGATACCCCGGAGAAATGCGATGAATACCTCACCAAGCTGATGATTCAGCTGGAAGAGCTGGAGGGGAAATTCAGTGAATACGAGGCCTTTATCGAGCAGCTCTCCGAGAAGCGGGAAGAAATGTACCAGGCTTTTGAAAGCCGCAAGCTGAGCCTGCTCGAGCGCCGCAACCGGCGCATCGCTTCCCTCATGAGTGCCGGCAAGCGCATGTTGCAGGGCATCGGCAACCGGCTGAACCGCTTCAAGAC
>RFHL01001042.1 GCA_003696875.1 Bacteroidota bacterium
GTCGGTGGGCGCTGGGGCCAGGCGGTGGTATTGCGGGTAGCGGCCCGGCAGATGTGGCAGGACGGAATGGCGTTTTTCCAGAGCGCCAACGGCGTCTGGTTGACGGATCATGTCCCGCCGGCCTATCTGACAGAGGGCGACGGGACGGAATAGTGCATCACTCCTTAGCGGGAGGCGGGGTGGAGGAACCGCCTTCGCCCCCGCTGCGCCCCTTGCGGTAGTTGCGCCGCTTGTTGCGTGACTTGCGGGGCTTGTCCCCGCCCTCGCGGTTTTCGGGCCCCCCGTGTGAGCGCTGCTTGCGCCCATCGCCTTCCTTGCGGGGGCCTCGACGCTTGTTGCCGCCCTTATAGCGGCGCTTGCTACCGCCGCGGTTATCGCGGCCATCCCGCCCGTCGCGGCTGCGCCGCTTGGGATCGTAGACGGGCGCCTTGCCCAGTTCCTTGGGAACCTCCGGTTTGGGGACTGTAGCCTCAATCAGGTTTTCGATCTGCACAAACTTGTGCTGATCGCGGGGAGAGATGAAGGTGATGGCTTCCCCCGTCTTTTTGGCCCGGGCCGTGCGCCCTACCCGGTGCACGTAATCTTCGGCATCCAGCGGCACATCGTAGTTCAATACGTGGCTCAGGTTGTCAATATCAATCCCCCGGGCCAGTACATCAGTCCCTACGATGATGTTGAATTCTCCATTCTTGAACTCCCTCAGAGTCTGCTCCCGCTCTTGCTGCGTCTTGTCGGAGTGCATTGCCTTGACCTGGTAGTTCAGGCGCTGCAAGCGGCGGGTGATCTCGTCGACATTGGCTTTGCTGGAGGCAAAAATGATCATATTCTCCACCTCCCGCTCCCGGATCAGATGCTCCAGCAAGGGGATTTTTTGCTCCGGATAAACCATGAAAGCCATCTGGTTGATGCCTTCGGCGGGCTTGGCCAGATTGAGGCTGATCTCCTCCGGGTCCTTCATGATGTCCACGGCCAGCTTGCGGATCTTCTCGGGCATGGTGGCCGAGAACATGAGCGTCTGTCGCTTCTTGGGCAGGTAGCCGACAATTTTGAGAATATCGGCATAGAAACCCATGTCGAGCATTTTGTCGGCTTCATCCAGGATCAGGACTTCGACCTTCGAAAAGTCGGCAAAACCCAGGGCCATGTGCATGATCAGTCGCCCGGGAGTGGCAATCAGAATGTCCGACCCATTAGTCAGAGCAAAGCGCTGCCGGTCAAAGCCGGAGGCATCCTTACCCCCGATTACGGCAAAGGAAGAGGTGCCGGTGAAGTAGCTGAGAGCTTCCACATTCTGGTCAATCTGCTTGGCGAGTTCCCGGGTGGGAGCCAAAATCAGGACCCGGGTGGAGTCATGATCGCCGGTGGTAAGCCGTTCCAAGGTGGGGATCAGGTAGGCGGCCGTTTTGCCGGTGCCCGTTTGGGCACAGGCGATGAGATCTTTGCCTTCGAGAATAACCGGGATGGCCTGTTCCTGGATGGGGGTCGCTTCTTCGAAGCCTAACGAAAGGATCCCATCTTCCAGATCGGGATCAAGGTGGAGGTCGGTGAATTTCAAGTGTAATTCTGTTTTCGGACGCACGCACCCATTATCATTCCAGGCGCGCCATATGATGGGTACAAGGTACGCATATTCCCCGGCGCGGACAAGTAGGGAAAAGGGTTCACGCTTATGCACCCTTGTCACACGGATGATAAGCAGGGCGTGCAAATGGAAACGAAGGGGGGCATATTGGGGTATGAATGACAAAGCACAAGCTTTCTTTATGCACGAAGCATCTACGATCCTTAACCTCACGGACATGAGAACCAAAATATGGACCCTGCTGCTTAGCCTGAGCTTCATAGCTGCCAACAGCTATGCAGGAGTCACCTTAACCCTCTCTGTCGACTTTGGCACCGACCACAACACGCTCCTCCAATCGGAGGACGATTGGGACGATCCCTATTACGGGGATGATTACTACGATCACTACGACGATGACTTCATGTATTCCCGGCGCCTGCGCCGCTTCCACCGGGGCTACGTCGTAGGGAGCTCGTGGCACTACTACGATCCCTTCTTCACCAACGATATCTACTTTGTCCTGGGTACGCCCTACTGGGACCGCTGGAACCGCTGGTACAATCCCTGGGATCTGCGCCGCCGTACGGTTGTTTCCCGCTCCTGGTTAGGGGGCACGGTGGTGACCACCCGCGTGTATAGCACCGGATGGAATCCCTGGGGCTACGCCGATCCCTTCTACTACGGTTCCTGGCACACCATGGCCTGGTGCAACTACTACCGGCCCTACTATTACAATAGCTTTGCCTGGAACAGCTGGGGGTATCGCCCGAATTACACCTGGGGCTACAACCGAGGCTTTAACCGCGGGTACAGCCGAGGCTACAACACCGGTTACCGCCATGGCTATAATGACGGATTTGCCTCTTCCTACCGGCCCAGCGGCAGCGGTGGCTACTCCAACGACTACTGGTATCGCCGCCAGGCCCGCTCCGCCAACAACTACGCCAATACCGGCCGTACCGCCCGGAGCAGCATGACCAACACCCGCCGGCCCAGCACCAACCCGGGTGTGTCCAGCAACCGCACCTCCCGCCCGGCCAGCACCTACAACCGCACGACCCGGCCTGCCACCACTACCGGCAGACCTTCGCAATCGCTCCGCAGCCCGAGCCAGAGCCGCAACAGCTATAGCACGCGCCCCGCTACGGGGAGCTCCAGCCGCCAGAGCTACACGCCCTCGCGCCAGAGCCGACCCTCGACGATGAGCCGCCCTTCAAACAGCGGTTCCAGCTCCAGCCGCCAGAGCTATACGCCCTCGCGTCAGAGCCGCCCCTCGACGATGAGTCGCCCTTCAACCAGCGGCTCCAGCTCCAGCCGCCAGAGCTATACGCCCTCGCGTCAGAGCCGTCCCTCCAGCAGCAGCTTGCGCAGCAGCCGCTCCAGCAGCAGCCGCTCCAGCAGCAGCCGGCGCAACTA
>RFHL01001043.1 GCA_003696875.1 Bacteroidota bacterium
CGCGGGGCCGTAGGGGCAGGGAGAAGCGGGCGGTGAGGGTTTTGAGGGGGATGGATGACATGGGGGGATCTTTGAATTGTGAATGTTTCTTCTGATGAGGTCGTGTGCGGATTAATAATTCTAGCCTCTAGTCGGGAAGAAGGGTAAAAACTTAATCAGCGCTCATATCCAGCAAACCCAAAGGTGGGGGCCTGGCTTTGATTGGCTTTGCCAGGGCTGGTGACTTTTAGCCGGACACGGGCCCCGACGGTAATGCTGCTGCTGCCTGCGTAGCGGATGGTGGCCTGGCGGATGCTGCCGTCCGTCATGTACTCCACCAGAAGCTGCTTATTCACATTGTCCTTAACCAGCCCAATGATATTTCCTCCCTTTCGGTATGCTGCCTTTAGCTCTGAGAAGGTATAGTTCGGGAGTGGTTGCTCCTGCACGAGCGGGGTTTCCGGGGTGGAAGGGCTTTGGGGTTTTTCTATTGTTTCGGCTGGATTGGGGTTGATATCAGGGATTTTGGTCTCCTGCATAACAAAATGGCCGTAGCCGACGGCGGTCTTGGCGCCCAGGCCGAAGAGTTCGATGAGCTCCGAAAAGAGCCCATACTTCTGCCGGGCGGTTACGCCCAGGGCTTCATGGTCCTCCAGGCGGAACCGAAAACGGTAGAGGATGTCCGGCCGCACCTTCAGGAAGGACACGGGCACAGGTTCTTTAAACTGCCCGGCCGCCCCATCGCGGGGATTGTGGGGCGTCAGGTAGTCCTGCTCGAAGATGCGACGCTCTTTGGGGTTGAGGCTGCCGATCGGAAAAGCATCAAAAAAGCAGTCATGTAAGGGCATGGGGCGTGGCTGGTAGGTCTTGGTTTCGGGGTCCAGGTCCTTGCCACAAAATATTGCCTGCTCAAGTGCTGAAACGTTTAGTTGAGGCTTGTGCAGGAGGCCCTGAATAAGATCGTGATGTCTGAAACAGGCCCGAAGCATCCCCTTGATAGAACTGCCGGGAATGATGGGTAAGCCTGAGGTATGGTCAAAATAATACCCCAGCTTAAGTTCTCCCTTATGCCCCGTTTCATGCTGGTAGCCAGAGCCCAGCAACAGCCCGGGATAGGTCGTTGCCGCTTCAAAGGTATACAAGCCGCTTTCGGTACTATGCTCCAGCGGATCGAAGGGCTTTTCAGGAAGCTTCAGGGCGCACAGGGCCTCATTGGCCCGGTCGAAGCGGAGCTGGTTGTGCTCGTTTCGCCTTTGTGCCTCCTGGGATTTCCGGTCATTGGGGTCTACGGTAAAGTCGATGTCCCAATAGTATTTTTTATAATAGAGCCAACCGGCATTGGGATGGGGCATGGTCGTTGAGATTATTTGAGTGTGTAGGTGCGGAGCGCCAATTTTACGGCGACGGAAGCCTGCGTCAGGTCTTGGCGTACCTGACGGTAGAAGCCGGGTAGCTGTTCTTCCTGAAGCCCGGATCCATGGGAGACATAGTGCAAGAGCCAGAGCCGTTTGGCCAAGCCCTTACCATGGGGGTCTTTTTGCGTGTCAATTCCCGCATAACGGGCTGGCCAATAGCTTTTGAGTAAGTCCGTCAGAATGATCATGAACTTCCACCGATCTCCTTCATCGTTGCTGTCTTCGGCCGAAAAAATGGCGAGAGTGGGGAGCAAGCCCGATTGATTCAGGGATGCGCCCATCGAAGAAATATAGCCCTTATAGACCTTGGGGACGCTGCCGTCTTCCGGATTTTGCAAGGTGCTGCCAATCAATTTCAGGGCAGGGGGGATAAGTTTCTCTATTACCTGTTTTGACATGGGATCATGATTTAGGTTGGGATACCAGAGATGCGAGTGGGGTGAACAGGGTGCGACCGTAACCGATGGAGGCGTTTGCTCCTAGTTGGATGACCTGATTGCTTACCTGCTGGTCGAAGGCATCCACCAGGGCATCGGGGCCAGAAATGAGCGTGAAAAAACGAGCTTCCCGCGGGACTATTTCCTCGTACCAGAGGTTTTTGGATTCGCCGTTTTCCAACTGGTTACGAGCAACTGTAGGAAGCTCCTCCACCACCGTAGCAAAGGCCTGCTGGGGCATAAGTACCAAGGGTTTTCCTATTACTTTCTCCATCTGGTCTGAGGTGCTTATTTCGAGATAACTGGCTTGCAGGTCACGTTCCTCCAGGATGGGGCCATCCTTGAGCATAGGGTTCACAACCATCGATTGTTGGAGGGGGTTATCCAGCCCATAGGACAGGAAGGGCTGGAACAGGGCTTTCAAGCCTGCGGCACTCGGGGCCTTCAAAAGGTCTATGTGCTCACTCATTTGCTGAAGAAGAAAGGGCGTGGTGGCACAGAGATAGGGCCTGAGGTCAGACCTGACAGGCAGGCTAAGCAGCATCCCCTGATCAAAGTGGACTTCCCCGGGATGGGTGGTTTCCTTTTGTTTTTCGCCCCGCTTGATGGGTGCGCCGAATATATCCCAGATCTGATCTTTGGAAAGCCGGTCCTTTCCGGGGCGGTTTTCCAGGTTTTCTCGCAGCGCCCCCTTGAGACTGGACCCATGGATAATGGGCATGTGGGTGTGGGGCTCCCGCTGGACGAGGTTGTCGATGACGCCATAATTGGTGTCTCCGCTTCCGACATGGAGCGGGGACAGGCAACGAAGAATATAGACTCGGATTTTCATTTGATAAGATAGGTTAGGCTGGGTTGATGATGGTGAAGGTGTTATAGCCGATCTGTTGCAGGCCGGGATGCTGAAGGGCTTTTAGAACGGTGCTCAGATCCTTTGGATAAAGGACCGATCCTTTCTGGAGCAGGGAATATTTGTCGCTTTTTTGGAGATCCTGAGTATCTGGATCGGTGCTGATGTTGGCATATCGGGTTGTCCTGTCCACGCTCGTCTGCAGAAACCGAAAATCGGTAGTGTCGGTGACGGTCATTTTGCAGGCCTCGAATATGTGGGCGGGCACGCCTGCGTCGCTCAAGAGGAGAAGGCGGGTTTGAGGGTCTTGCTGGGATACGAGATCGGGCAACGCTAGCTGATAAGGATGGGGCTCCTCTCCGGAGGACTCGTGATGGGTTGCAAGAGGCAGAAAGCAGTCCTCTGATTTCTGGGGAACACACTCGCAGAGGAAGTGTCTTCTTTCTCCCCCCATAGGCAGATAGGTTGAGGCTGGCAGGGAAAGGTCGGGTGCTACCCTGACGAAGCAAGCAAACGACCAGTTTTGCCAGGTGGCAGGTTGGTAGGGATTATAGTCATTGTGACTGCCCCGGGAGAAGGTATAGGATTTTTGCTTGTAAAAGGCCTCGGTGCGTGGTTGCCCTTTTTTGCCTTTTTCAATCCCTACTTGCGCAGTCTCCGTAAAGATGTCCGATTCCGGAAGATAAGCGCCCGTTTGGATCTCCATGAGGCCATGGCTTAATCCTTTTTTTGGATCGAAGGGCGACTTTTCCGTATTGGGAGACTGGGCATTTCGCTTCATCAGGTGGGCAGGCGTCCAGGACCCGTCGCCCCCGAACCAGACATGGGCCTGAGGCTCTGGGAGCAAGCTATGGTTCCAGTTCAGAGGGGCGGGAACAAAGCGCCGCGCTCCCTCCATAAGAAAGACGGAAGAAAGCGCGTGTATCATGCCATAATTCTGGCGCGCGTTGGATGAGTCAAACTGAAAGCTATGAGGACCAATCAGGGATTCAGCTTCTTCAGGTACAGGTTTACCTTTTGGTGCCAGCAATCCATGTTCGCGGAGGATCAGGTATCTCAGGGCCCCTAGCAAGGTGGTTTGTTGAGGCCATTTGCGCGACTGGACCAGGTAGTTCTGTTTTTGGTTAAAGCCAAAGGTGCGTTCTCCTCCAAAGAAGTAGGAATGGAGGGGCTTTAGCTTGACCAGATATATTTTGGAAGCGATATCAGGCATCGTGCGGTTGATTTAGGAAGTGAATGGTACGAAGCGCGCTATATACGGCCTTCCGGGCCTCATCCCCATCGGGGTAATCTTCATAAGCTTCGGAGATGAGAAGCTGAACATCCTGAAGGTATTCAGCTCCTTCGCCCTGGTGGGGCGCCTCATCAAACTGGTTATCGAAAAAGGTTTGGATGCGGCTGAATCGGGTTCCCTCTTGCGCTACAGTGACCCCTTGGGGCAAACGCTCCAGTTGGCCCAACTGATCAAAAATCGCCTTTTGCTCATCCAGCAGGAACATCACCGAACTAAGGAAGCGACCAGGATCTTTGAGGCTTCGGTGCAGCAGCTCTTTGAAGAGCGTATAGGTTTTATACTCCCGGGAAAAGACCTGGCCAAAATGTTGGCCAGAATGCTTCAGGAGTTTAAAGGCGATCGCGTTTTTATCCGGATTGATTGGGTCGGGAAACTGCTTGGCCTGAGCAAAAAGCAGATCTCTGGCCGTTTCCAGGGCCTCATATAGCGGGAATTTATGATAACTGATGGAAATGCCGAATGAGAGGGAGGGCTTTTTCCCAGTGTCGGAGGGGACCCTGATTTTGTTTTGGAACAAGTCATTAAGCGCATCGCAAAGAGAGAAAATGCTTTCCTCTCCATACATGACGGGCGCAAAGAAAAGCAGATCGTCTCCTCCGGCAAATACCAACTGCCCGCCAAAGGCCCTTACCATGCGGGAGGCTTCCAACCCAAACCGCAATAGTTTTTCAGAAAAGTCGCTTACTTTTTCCTTGGCGTCCAACTGCTTGATGGCTGCCCCTACATTGTCTCCGTCAGCATGGACCACAGCGATATAGCGGTGGTACATCCTTAGGTTTTCGGCTAAGTCCCGATAGGGCTCTGCCTCTCGAGGGGTCGGGGTCCTGCTTTTTCTAAGCAGGTAATCATACAGATCTTCCTCATCGGCTTGCTCCCCCTGGCTTCTTTGTTTTTTGATTTGCTCTTGCCACCATAGGCGGGCCACCCGATCCTGAAAACTGGGAAAAACTTTTTCCAGGCCTGCGGTTGCTATTTCCGCTATTGATCTTACCCGGCGCTGGGTCTTCTCTTTTTCTCCAAATGCCAGGGTCAGGATCTGGTTGTTGTCCTTGTCAGATGCGGTATTTATCTGATCAAAAAACCGGAAGAGATAGTCCTGAGAGGCTGCCACTTTCGGGATAAATCGATTCTGAAGTTCAGCGGTATCAAGGAGGGCATTGATGTCGAAGATTACCTTATTGGGAGGAGCATCCGTTTGAAGCCTGATGAGGTAGGTCTGTAGATATTGCCGCAGATAGGTATGAACGGAGGATTCCTCATCACCGAGATGGGCGGCAATGAGTTGAGCCAGTTCTTCAAGTGCGTCCTGTATGATGGTCTGAATGTCCTTATCCCGCTCTCGGGTGGTTTCAAGGATCATTCGATCAGGGTAGAGGCCCGTTCCTGAATAGGGATCTTCGTCCTCGGGGATGTGTGGATAGGGGAGAAGAACCTCGAACCCCTGCGCATGGGCCTTTTGAACCACCTTCTGCATGTAGAGTGAAAGGGTATAGCTGGCTCCCCATAGTTCCCATGTGGTGCTCACTCTGGCGAGGGTCCCCACTATGGGGCCCAGGGTAAGGCCGTAATAGAATTTTATCATTGGGTATGGGTTATTGGAAGTTGTTTTTGAGCTGAGAATACATGTTCATCAAGTGGTCAAATTCTTTTTCATCGTGGAAATGAGCGTCGACATGCGCTTCCAGTGGTTGGTTGAAGGCAAAATGGAGGAACTTTTTAATATTGAAATTTTCCGGAAGCGATAGTTTTAGGCGGTTTTCACGCCCATTGGCAATGGAAAACTCCTCTCCGAGGTACTCTTGGGCAAGGGGGAAAGACCCCAGGTATACCGTGATTTTTTTTCGGTCCCTGCTTCGTACGGGCTTAAACCACAAGGGGGATTTTGCCCGGGCTATTTCACTACCCACATGGCTTTTTTCGATAATGGCATTGCGGTAATCCCGTCCCCACGTTTGGCTGCTGGCCAGCCCAAGGAGATCCCGCACGAGCTTCTTCTCGGTATGGGTAAAGCTCAAAGGATAATCCGGGTCGTTGCCTAAATCATGTGCATACAGATGGTCCTGGTCTATGCGATTGAAGTAGGTTTGTTTGATGGTTTTTTTGTCCCACTGGATGCCCAGATCCCGGAAATACAGAAAGAGCATGGACTTGAAGTAGAAAATCGTATTTCCATTTCTATCTGGTCGGTTGATGCCGCTGCGGAGGGAACTGTATAGCAGATTTACATACTCAAAGAGAGATTGAAAAGTGCTGACTTGGTTGCCCGGCTTGGTATCAAAATCAAACCAGGTGTGCGCTATTTGACGCAGGACGGCATGCGGCTCTGATGCGGGCAAAAAACAGCCGAAGCCTTTGTTGTTGCGCGTGCCGAAGTTGTGCCGTGCCAGAACATGGGGAACCACCTTCTCCAGGAAGTCCAGCAATTTTGGAAATGGGCTGGTGAGCTTCAGGTTTACATCTTTGTACATCACCGCTACCCGTACTTCGTCCCATTTCTCGTCTTTTATCTTATCGGCATTGGCGAAATAGGGGGTCCTTTGTAGGATGGTCATACGGCCCTGGGCTTGGGGGAAGCGTGCGTTCATCGCTTTCAGGGTGGGTTCCTGCTGCCGCCTGGCCATGAGGGCAACCGGAATATACCAGCTTTCAGCCTCCCCTGAGATATGCATCCGGTAGGCCGAGGCCCCGGGCTTTTTCTGGGTTGCATCCGGAATAAGCGGTTGCTTGAGGTCATCCTTGAGCCGCAGATACGCCTGATAGAGGGTATGATCAACTTCCCTCAGGTCTTGATGAATGAAGCGGTCCAGTCGCGCTTTAACCTCGGTAGCCCGGAGGGTGGCAGCGGCCTGCCCAGCTTGAAAGTGGATCAGCGGACTGTGCTGCTCCAGTGGGATGGTTCGGAGATAGCGGGAATTTTGCATAGGGGGCAGGTCTTAATTCAGAAGGGAATCGTTTCGATGTTGGGGAGTGTGAGAGGGGTGTATATCGTTTGAGTCTTCGGGGGTACTTACATCAAGGCTATCCACTACCTGCTCTTGATGGGGAGTGTCCTTTTCCCCCAGGCGGTTTTCTCCCCTGGCAGGGGAGGGGGAGCAGAAAAATGGAAAAATCAGGAGGAATAAAAAGCTAAAGGCGGCGAGTCCCAGAGGCCAGCGTCGATATCGGAGGGTTGAGGCCGACGAGGAGTCGGTTTGTTCTTTTGACTCAGTGGCCTTTTGGAGCTCCATAGGCCAATCGACCAGCCTTAGCCCCAATAAGGTCGAAAGACTCATGACTAGTAAGCCCCCGAAAATGAAGCCATAGTAGATTAAGGGCTCTGTGGCTACCAGGTTGAACCAGGCTTGGTAAAAGCTCAGGTTGTAAAATCCGAGGACCACGCCAGGCAGCCCTACGGTGGTTCCCAGAACACCCAAGGCGTTCAGTTTTGCTTGTGTGCGTCGGGTTTGGGCCTCGTCTTCGGTCCGTTTTTTCTTTTCCTCCGCTTCTTTGTCCTCTTTTTCCTTGGAGTTGTCTAAAGTTTCTTAGCTGTTTTTCGGGCGAAGATGGCGATAAAGCCAAGGATGTTCCAAGAGAACCAGTTCCTTGCCGTCGTTTCAAATCTGATCAGGAGGGCCTTGAAGGCATCGAGCCAGGCAAAGGCGTGCTCAACGACAGTTCTGCGTTGGTACAAACGTTCATCGAAGTGTTCCTCCCGATCCAGTTTACTCCCCTTTCTGGCGTTAAAGGCGAAGTTGGGGATGACTCCCTGCGCATGGCAAAGGGACCTGAGTTCTGTGCAGTCAAATCCGGCATCCGCATTCAGAAACAGGCCCTCAACCTCAATCTGGGCGTCTTTGAGCATTTGTATCAGCTCACCGAAACGGCTTTTGATATCGAAGACATCATGATGGTTCCCCGCTTGGGGCTGGCTCGCCGCCACAATAACCCCCTGACTATCAGAGATGAATAACATATTAGAAGTCATGCTGGCTTTGCGACTTTGGTAACCGACGGCCCCCCCGCCTCGCTTGCAGGGCGTCTGACTGCCGTCGAGTTGAGCGCTGGAGAGATCAAGCCGAGCCTTGTTTTTTGCCAACAGCGCTATCCACGCACGCTGCCATGACCCATCCTTGCTCCATTTATTGAAATGGTGAAAAACACTGCGCCAATTGTAGCTCTGGTCAAGGTATTGCTTCATCGGAAGCTCACGCCATTGACAACCACTCTTCAGCCGGAACAGGATCAACTGAACAATACGGATCATCAAGGCCTCTTCAAGCCGTTTTCCACGTTTTCCGACACTCAAATGGGGCAAAATCTCAGATTTTATGATAGATTCACTCAGGACGCTCATCGTTTGGGAGGTTTAGTTAGGTCTGGTAACCCACTAAATTACTCATTCTGAGCGTCCTTTTATTTTAGACAACTCCAACGCAAAAATGGGTCAAAAAGTCCATTCGGAATCCGCAAGGGGCACCAGCGCATGTAAGATCTACCGACCCATTGGGCTTTTTTCTATCTTTGGCCCCAGATCATCACCCTCATGCTCAAAAAAGCCATCCAGGCCTTTCTGCAACGCCTCCTGGGTTTCGACCGCTACCTCTTCTACTTTTCCCGCTTCAAAATCCACACCCTCCGCTGGGATGGGCCCCGGCGGGAAGGCGATTTTCTGCATTTTCTTTCCCTCCTCCCCGCTGATGCTGTAGTCCTGGATATCGGTGCCAATATCGGCATCATGACCGTGCTGATGGCCCGGCAGTGCCCGCAGGGCCAGGTGTATGCATTTGAGCCCGTACCCGAAAACTTCCGGGCGCTGTCCCGGGTGGTATCCCATTACCGCCTGCCCAATGTGTCCCTCCATCAGGTAGCCCTCGGGGAGCAGGCCGGCACCATTCGCATGGCCATGCCGGTCCTCAAGGGCGTGCGCATGCAGGGACTCACGCACGTGGACCACGGCAGCATCGACGGCTATGAGGGCGAATATGTCCACTACGAAGTGCCACAGGCCAGCCTGGATGGCTGGTCCTTTGCGGAGGGCACCCGCATTCACGCCCTGAAAATGGACGTGGAAAACTACGAACAATACGTACTCTCCGGGGCCCGGCAGCTGCTCGAAACCCACCGTCCCATGCTCTATATTGAGCTCTGGGACAACGAAAACCGCCGTCAATGTATGGCCCTCCTTTCGGAACTCGGATACCAGAGCTACGTCCTGGAGCGGAAACAGCTGACCCCCTATCGGCCGGGCCTGCACCGGCAGCACAATTTTTTCTTTCTCCCCCAAAATCCGTAAGATAGCGCTCCTTTCCGGCCCCCGTGGCCTGCTCGCTCCTGTCTTCTGATCGTAGGAACAACCCCTTTCAGGCATGATTGTGCTTTCGGCCGGTACCCGGCAGCTCCACGCGACCATCCCCCTCCCTGCCTCCAAGAGCGAGAGCAACCGCGCCCTGATCATCCAGGCCCTGAGCCAGGCTCCCATCACCCTGGACAACCTCGCCTCGGCCCGGGATACGCGTACCCTCATCCGCCTGCTGGAATCGGAAGGACATGTCCTTGACGTGATCGACGCCGGGACCACCATGCGCTTTCTTACCGCCTACTGCGCGGCCGCCGGCCGCGATCAGATCCTAACCGGCACGCCCCGCATGTGTCAGCGGCCTATCGGCATCCTGGTGGATGCCCTGCGTACCCTCGGGGCCGACATCCAGTACTACCGGCAGGAGGGCTACCCCCCGCTCCACATCGTGAGCAAAGGCACACGCCTCACCGGCGGCAAGCTCCGTATGGCTGGCCATGTGAGCAGCCAGTTTATCTCGGCCATCCTCATGATCGCCCCGGTGCTGACCCAGGGACTACGCCTTGAACTGGAGGGAAGCATTTCTTCCCGCCCTTACATCGAGATGACCCGGGCCATCATGGCCCACTTTGGGGTCCAAACCACCTGGGAAGCGCAAACGCTGGTCATCCCGGAGCAGGCCTATCAAGCCGGCCACTACCAGATCGAGTCCGACTGGTCAGCCGCCAGCTACTGGTATAGCATGGCCGCCTTGGCCGAAAGCGCGGACATCACCCTCAAAGGCCTCCGGCAGACCTCCTGGCAAGGCGATGCCCGCATTGCCGAGCTGATGGTCCCTTTTGGGGTCCACACCGAGTATCTGCCCGACGGGGTGCGGCTCACCCGCCGGGAGCCCAGCGCCCCGGGCGATCTTCTCGACATCGACTTTTCTGATACCCCCGACCTGGCCCAGACCCTGGCGGTGGTGAGCGCCGGTACCGGCATCCCCCTGCGGATGCGGGGATTGCATACCCTCCGGGTGAAGGAAACCGACCGCATCGAAGCACTTCGGACCGAACTGGAGCGCTTTGGGGTGCATATGGAAGTGGTAGACGA
This sequence comes from Bacteroidota bacterium, assembly GCA_003696875.1. Lineage (GTDB taxonomy): Bacteria > Bacteroidota > Bacteroidia > J057 > J057 > RFHL01. The sequence continues at coordinate 10,346 of RFHL01001043.1, forward strand.
CGTGTGCACCATCCGCGATCGCAGTCAAAAACCTCAGGGACAGGTCCATACCTACGATGACCACCGGATGGCCATGGCCTTCGCGCCCCTGGCGCTGCGCCATGATCAGGTAGAGCTGGAGCAGCCCGAAGTGGTGGTGAAGTCCTACCCGGAATTCTGGGATCACCTCGCCCTGGCCGGGCTGCGCCACACCGAGTGGTAAGAGCGCGTATTTTTCTCCTCTGCATTTCGTTTTGATATGAATATCCTCATCATCGGGGCCGGCAACATGGGCCTCACCTACGGCCAAAGCTTTATCGACGCCAGTGCCATCGGAACCGGACAGCTCTACTTTCTGGACCGGACCGACCTGCGGCAAGCCGAGGTGCAACGGCTCTCGGCCCATCCCCTGGCGACCCAGCCGGATGCCTTTATCCGTGACATGGATCTGGTGATCGTGGCGGTCAAGCCTCAGGATTTCAAGGCCCTGGCCGCCAGCATTAAGCCCTTCTTGCGGCCGCATCAACTCATCCTTTCGGTGATGGCGGGCATCTCCGTCGAGACCCTGCGCGGCCAATTCGGGGCCGCCAAAGTGGTGCGGGCCATGCCCAACCTCCCGGCCCAGGTGGGCCAGGGCATGACCGTCTTCACCGCCTCGGCCGAAGTCAGCCGGCTGGAGATCTTTACCGTGCAAAACCTGCTCTCGACCACGGGCAAAACCCTTTACGTGGAGAAGGAACCCCTGCTCGACGCCGCCACGGCGATTTCGGGCAGCGGCCCCGCTTTTGTATTCTATTTTATGGAGGCCATGATGCAGGCCGGGCGCCAGATGGGCTTCAGCGAATCTGAGGCGCAGTTGCTGGTGCGCCAGACTTTCCTGGGCTCGCTCGACCTGCTGCACCGCAATTCCCTGCACTGCGGAGAGTGGATCAGACGGGTCTCCTCCAAGGGTGGCACCACCGAGGCAGCGCTGGCCAGTTATGCGGCTGCTGGCCTGCAGGAGGCCATCACCGCCGGCCTCGAAGCCGCCCGACAGCGGGCAGTGGAGCTCAGTGGGCAGGCCTCCTGAGCCGGGAGATGGGAATAATCTCAACTGGGCTTTGGGATTCTGGCCAGAAGACGCTACCTTTGCCCACTCAAAATCCTACAAAGAAGGGAGGTAAAAAACGTGATTATCATCAAAGTCAAAGAAGGCGAATCTATTGACCGTGCCTTGCGCCGGTACAAGAAGAAGTTCGAGCGGACGGGGATCCTCAAGGAAAAGCGTGCCCGCATGTACTACCGCAAGCCCTCCGAGAAACGCAAAGAGGAGCAAAAGAAAGCGGTTAATCGCCAAAAGCACTACGCCCGCGAGAATTACTAGTCTCCAGGCCTGGAGTCCTTACATCTCAGGCGCTCCCCTGAAACAGGGGAGCGCCTTTTTTGCTTGCCTCAACCAGAAAATATCCGTAGATTATTTAACCGTAGGAATCGCTATCGATCTGCATGCTGAGAGACCGTTTTTTTTCCTATCTATCCATAGAGAAGCAATGTAGCCCCCACACCTGCCGGGCCTACGAGGCCGATCTGCAGGGGCTCGCCGACTGGCTGAGCCAGGAATTAGAGATAGATCTCTTCTCAACCGAAGGTGCACAGGCCCTTTCCCACAAAGACTTGCGGC
>RFHL01001044.1 GCA_003696875.1 Bacteroidota bacterium
CAGCCTGAGCATGGAAGGCCCGGCCTTTGCCTTGGCCGACGTCAATGGTGACGGCCGCATGGATGTGTTTGCCGGCGGGGCACAGGCGCAGCCCGGCGGGCTCTTTGTCCAGCAGCCAGACGGGACCTTTGCCCTCGTTCAGCCCGAGCTTTGGACTGAGGGAGCTGCCCGGGAAGAAGTCGATGCGGCCTTTTTCGACGCCAATGGCGACGGTGCGCCCGACCTGTACGTCGTGAGTGGCGGCAATCAGTTTGCCGAAGGCACCGACATCCTCCACGATCAACTTTACCTCAACAACGGGCAGGGGCAATTCCAGCGGGCGACCGAGAACCTGCCCGTGCTGCGCACCAACGGAGCCTGCGTGGCTGCCGCGGACTATGACGGCGACGGCGATCAGGACCTCTTTGTGGGGTCGCGCAGCCTGCCGGGTCGCTATGGCCTGGCCCCGCAGGCCTTTTTGCTGGAAAACGACGGCCAAGGCCGCTTTGCCGATGTGACCGAGGCCCGCGCGCCGGCCCTACGCCGGCCGGGCATGCTCACCGATGCCGCCTGGACCGATGCCGATGGCGACGGCCGCCCCGACCTCTGGCTGGCGGGGGAATGGATGCCGCTCACCCTGGCGCGAAATACGGCGGCGGGTTTTGTGCTCGATAGCTTGCCCCAGACCAGCGGCTGGTGGCAGCAGTTGCTGGTGCTGGACGCCGATGGCGACGGCGACCCCGACCTCGTGGCCGGCAACCTGGGCCTCAACTCCAGCCTGAAGGCTACGCCCGAGACCCCTTGCCGCCTCTACGTCAAGGACTTTGACGGCAATGGTGCCACCGATCCGGTACTCTGCTATCCCCGCGAGGGCAAGCTCTATCCCTGGGCCAGCCGCGACGAGTTGCTGGGGCAGATGATCGGCCTGCGGCGGCGCATGCCCTCCTACGAGGCCTATGCCGCGATGACCATCGAGACCCTCTTCAGTGCGGAGGAACTGCGCGGGGCGGTGGTGCGGGAGGTGGAGACCTTCGCCTCGGTCTATGTGGAGAATGCCGGGGCGGGGCGCTTTACCGTGCGGGCCTTGCCGCAGGCAGCGCAATGGGCCCCGCTGCGGGCCCTGGCCGCCGCCGACCTCGACGGCGACGGGTACCAGGACCTCCTGCTCGCCGGTAATTTTTACGGCGTGGGTCCCAAGCGGGGACGCTACGATGCCAGCGCGGGGCTGGTGCTGCAAGGCGACGGTACCGGTGGCTGGTGGCCGGTCCCGGCCACGACGAGCGGATGGGTCGTACCCGGGCAGGCCCGCGCGCTAGGCCTGTGGCGCGACGCGCAGGGCCGCCTGCGGGTGTGGGTCGCCCGGAATGACGCGGCGGTGCTGGGGTGGGGGGAGGGTAGCTAGCGCGCCATAGGCAAAGCGCATGCCGTCGATGACCCGCTGGGCCTGGCCATTGACATAGACCGTGCGGTAGGGGCGGCTGGGGTCGGCGGCGATACAGACGGCATCGACATAGCGCAGGGCGGCGTTACCGGGGTCTATCCAGGCGTCCTCGCCCAGGTGGACGGTGCCCTCCTCGATGGTGAAGACATCGAGGGCATAGTCCGGGGCCAGGTAGGTGCCGTCCTCGATCTCCAGCATCTCGTGGGTGAGGCCTTGACCGGCGAAGACCAGACCGTGAGGCCCGGCCCCGACGAGGGTCACGTTGGGGGCAGTGCCGGGCAGGCCCAGCACGACCTTGCCCGTGCCGCTGTAGGTGAAGGTGGCCCCAGGGCCGAGTTCGAGATTCCCCCGAATCTCCAGGGTGCCGTCGAGTACGATGGTGGCACCGGCATTGATGCGCAGGGTCGCACCGGGCTCGATGAGGAGGCGGGAGCCAGCGTGGACGCGGAGGAGGCCAGTATTATTGAGAATGAGTCCATTATTTTCCGTAATTCGTAGAATCCCCGCGGCATAGTTGCCGGGATCGCCTACTGAAAGTTGCCCTCCTGAATGGACCCTGATGGTAAGCGGCCCGCTACAATTTTCATCTACGGTTTCTACCTCGAATAGGGAGCCTGCCAGCGGCGCATTCCAGCCACTGCCTCCCGGACCAACCTCTTGGTTGCGGTTGATGGAGAGATGGCCACCTGAATTGATGTTGATCAATTGAACGAGCCGGTCAGTTGTACGCTCGACTGGCCCCGCTCCAAAGTTGTAAGCAGTACTGAGTTGCGTAAGCGCCCCTGCATTCAGGGAGGCATCGGGCAGTAAAGCCATGTTGTCAATCAACCAGGCGGCTATCTCAGCAGGATAAATGACATGGTCTTCATTGGCATTAACACCAAGCGGAACACTCGGTGGAATGGCCTCAATAGGCTTGACTTGTTCAAATGTAGTAAAGCCATTAGGGATCAAATTGACTGGACGTGCATCAAAGAATAGATTCTGGCTCTGTGGTTCATTGACATTTAGCGCGCTCACGACCGGCATATAGCAAAATTGATCGGCCAGCAGGGTCAAGCTGTTGGCTGCACCAGTGGCGATATTGGGGGGAAAACCACCTGCGATTAGTGAGGCTTGGATATCGGCTGGATTGACGTATGCCCCGGTCGTAATGGATCCGCCTGGCGCATTGTCATAGGGCAAGGTATTGGACGCAAACACGATGCGCGAGCCGGAGAACAGAGACTGTCCCAGGATGCGGAGGTCAAATATTCCCCGGTAAATTTGTTGAAAGTTGCCATCCGGCACGGCATGGATCTGAAAGTTGAGCAACACGTTGCCGCCATGAATCGAAAACAAATAAGCCTGCCACCAGGGCAGCAAGGTACCTTGAGAGGCACTGAGTTGCAGCATCACATCTCCAGCTTGAAAGCCTTGGTCTCGGGCTTGTCCCGGCGGCAAGCCGGAGCCATTGGAAATGGCGATGTTTTCATCGGTCTCCTGTGGCATACCCATTAGCTCCAACTGGTTGTAAAGAGCTGTATGCTCAGGGCTGGTAACCAAAACAGGGGTGCTGACCGGCGGGAACAGAATCGGTCCTGAGTTAAAAGCATGATACACCAATAACTGCCTCGCCGCCGGGCTATTGAGATAAGAAACCAAGGTAGAGATACCTGGAATCGCCCAGCCTATGGGAAATCCATTGGGGCCACTAGATGCCAGATGAAGCACCATATGCTGCAAGCCCAAAGGCACATTGGCCCCGCGATGCGGTGAGTCGTAGGAGATGTATAGGCGGCACTCATGGTCTTCTACCGTCGGGCTACCCAGGCTATTAGGGTCGGCTAGCTCCATGTCGCGCAGGGCGTAGCGGGTTACGATGCCCCCCATGCTTACGCCCATGATCACGTTTTCCTCATCGCCTACCTTGAGGGCATTGACTTCCCGGATGACGTCTTGTAAAAAGTAGGCATTCCGCTCGATGAAGTCTTCGCCGTCGTTGTATTCGACGTAGATGAGGTCGTAGCCTTCGTCTTCGAGGTTGTCCATGATTCCTGCTCCGCCAATTAGAGGGGAACCAATATCATTCCTAAACCCATTGTAAGTAATACCGTTGCCTCCCACTGTAATCCCTTGCACCACAATCAGCGGGCGATCCATTACGGAAGGGCCACAGCCGAAAGCAATGGTGAATTGCCCACCGCTGTGGACACCCGGTACGGGGTCTATGGGAACGACTTCATCTCCGTTGAAAGCGTAACGCGCAGTGCTACCGCTTTGCTCTACCCGAAAATGCGCGTGGCTTTCGACTATACTGGAATTGGTGAAGGTAAGGCGAGTCGTAATGAGGTAATCCCCACTATCGGGATAGACGATGCTAATCTCCTGCTGCCAATTGACCGCCCGAAAACCCGCGCCATCGCCAAAGTCGATCTGGATGCGGTCAATCCCCAAGCTGCTATTGGTGAACCAGTAAGCTGAGTCTAGCACGAAGCTCACGTGTCGGCTGAGGTGGTCATTGCGCAATGGCGTGGCCCCAAACAGTGTATGAGCTAGGTAGGGACTGCGGCTTCTGCCCGGCACATCCGTGAGTTGCTTTCCACTCCATGCCAATAGCCCGTCGGTAATGCTATTGGTGTCCAATTGATGGTACTCCATGTACAACAAGCCCAATGGAATGGGGCTCCCTTCAGTCAAGGCTTCTTGATCTTGCCGATAGGCCCCTACCGGATGCGGCAGCCGATCGTTGGTATCGATCGAGGCTGTGTACATGCTGGCATACAGCCCGTGCCAGGTCTCGTAATACAGCTTGTTAGAGGCCTGCAAAGTCCCATCATACCATTCGATGGGCACATACTGAAAGCCCCGATCTGCTAGGATGCCGCTGCTCACCCCACTAAGGTTGGTCAGAGCAAAGACCGAGTCCATCATGACGTGCAAGGTCGGGGTGGTGCTGCTGTCCTGGATCTGGAACGTGGGTGCTTGCGCAGAGAGCATGACGATGCCAGCTCCCCAGAGGAGGGAGAGAAATAAACGTCTCATGGTGGAAAAATTAGTGAGTTAAAGGAGGGCTTTCGCGC
>RFHL01001045.1 GCA_003696875.1 Bacteroidota bacterium
CGGCGCCAACTCCGGCATCGGCAAGGCCACAGCCCTCGGCCTCGCCAAGCGAGGCGGCCGGGTCCTGATGATCTGCCGCGACTGGGTCAAAGGCCAAAACGCCCGGGACGAGATCGTTGAGCAGAGCTGGAACCAGGATGTACACGTCCTGAAAGCCGACCTCGCGCTGCAAACTGACATTCGTAAACTCGCGCGCCGGCTTCACACCGAACAGCCCCGGATAGACATCCTCGTCCACAATGCGGGGGCTTATTTTCACGATCGTCTGGAGACCCGCGAAGGCCTGGAAAAGACCTGGGCCATCAACGTGATGGCGCCCTTTCTGCTGACCCATCTCCTCCGGGATATGCTCAGCCGCAGCGAAGACGCCCGCGTGATCAATATCGGTTCCATCGGGGAGCGCTTTGGCTCCCTGGATTTTGAAGACCTGCAGGCCCGCCGGGGATATCAAGCCAATAGTGCCTACAACGCCTCCAAGCTGGCCCTGACGATGCTCACCTATGAGCAGGCCCGCCGCTATGCCGATCAGGGCATCAAAGTCAATGTGGTGAATCCCGGGGGAGTAAAAACCCATCTGGTCCGGCAAGCCCGGCGCTTGCCCCTCCACCTGCGCATCGCTTACAGCCTGGCCCAGCCCTTTCTGCTAACCCCCAAGGAAGGAGCCGATACCCCCATTTTCCTCGCCACTGAAGAGAGCCTGGCTGAAAGTACCGGTCAATACTACCACCGCCGCAAAGCCAAAACCAGCTCTGCCGCTTCCCATGACCGAAAGGCAGCTGCCCGCCTGTGGCAGGCGTGTGAGGAGTTGGTCATTCCCGTTGCCGCGTCAGGGACGGTTTCCGCCTCCTGACTGTCGGCGCATCTCAGCTTGTCGCATCGGCATGGTGTCGATGAGCGCGTACAGGTCTTCCCGGCTGAGTATCGCGCCGACCCGGCGCGCCTTTTCCCCGCCATCCTTGCCGATGAGCAGGACGGTAAAGGTGCCTGACTCAATCTGGAAACGCTCGTAGAGCGCCGGGGCATCCGTATCCCCGGCAGGCAGGCGAATCAGCTGCAGGTCCCGCTCGGCCCAACCGTGGGGGTCTGCGACAGGGATGGCTTCCTGCTGATCCATCAGGTCCGGGGCTGCTCCGGGATGAAACACCAGCACCAGGCGGTGCTGCCAGCGATGCGACCGGAGCAGGTCCGGTGACACCTGGCTCATCAGCAGGGGCATGAGCCCTATCAGAGAAAGAAACAATATCCACTTCATACCTGACCTAACCATGGGCCAAGTCCTTTGGTTTGAGTTAGGACTCCAGCGCCGCCGCCAGCAGGCGGTGAAACTGGTGCACAGCCACCTCCATCCGGGGTGAGAAGCGCCCCCGCTGGTACAGCCGGGAACCGATCCCGCGCTGCACCGCCTCGACCACGGCCTCATCCTCCAGTTCGGTCTGATGCAGTAGCTCCCGTTGCGTAGCGTCATAAAGGTCTGGGCGCCAGACGAACGTCTCGAAGCGCACCCGCGTCCGGGTCATGCCCAGCGGCTCTACCTGGTTGAGCGACACCCCCCAGGGATAGACATTGAGCATGAGGTGGGGAAAGAGCCAGAAGTAAAAAGCCGCCACACGCTGGCCTGCCTCCGGATGGTCATCCGGGAGGTCAAAGACCGGCTCGTCCGCCCCCTTGGCCGTACCGACCTGCAGATTGCCCCCCGGAAATAACTCATAGCGGTAATCGCCGTAGTCGATCACCCGGTTGAGGGCGGGATGGACGTAGGGAATGTGAAAGCCTTCGAGGTAATTGTCAACATAAAGCGCCCAGTGGGCGGCAACTTCATACTCCCGGCTGTAAGCCGGCTGGTGTTGCAATTGGTCCCAGGGCAGGAAGCCCACCCGGGCATGCAGCGGCTGCACCCATTCGATCCAGGGTTGCTGCGGATCCAGCGAGGCAAAGACCAGATCCCCCCAATTGGCGGTGGCTACCACCGGCAAGCTGTCGCCGGGACGGGGAAAACCGGTCGCCCCTGCAAACTCCGGCATACTCAGAAAGCGGCCATCCAGGCCGAAGCGACGACCATGATACCGACAGCGCAGCTGCTGGCAGGGGCCAGCTTGCTGAACCACCAGATGTCCCCGATGGGTGCACACATTGGAGAGGGTGCGAAGCTGCCCCTGCTGGTCCCGTACCAGGGCGAGGGGCTCATCCAGCAGGCCTTCCAGCAGGGTGACCGGCCGGGCGCTGCCCGGCGTGGGCAGGGCGCCCGCACTGCCCACCCAATGCCAGGCCCGGGCAAAAACCTCCTCCCGCAGCCGCCCAAAGGCGGCGGGGTCGCGATAAAAATTCGCCGGCAGCGTATGCGCCTGCCGGATGTCTGCCTCGACCCTGTAGGGTCGTGAGTGATCGGTGTGCATGCAATCTGTTTGCCTGGTGATGCCGGCCCATCGGTCCTTTTCCCCGGATCAAGATAGCAGCCCCCACTGGCTCCCCCAAGGCCATTGGTAAATTGCTGGTGAAGATGGAAGAAAAAAACAATGTTTAGCCTATCATTTTCCGCTCCCATGCGTTAGGACGAGTACCATCTCACCTTGATCTATCCCTTTCGTCATGAAACGTCTTCTGTGGCTTCTGATTCCGGTGGTCGTCCTGACCGCCTGTTCCGACCTCAAGCCTCCCAAGCGGCCCTTTGCCAGCTACGAGCTCCCACCTCCCCCGGACTACCGGCAGCCCGAAGCCTGGTCCTGCCTCCCTGACCGAGAAGACAGCGGCGACCTGACACCCCCCGGGGTCTCCCCCGAAAACCAGGCCGCAGCATCGGTAGACGTATTTTTTATCCACCCGACCACCTTCGAAGGCGGCGTAGCCTGGAATGCCCATCCCCTCGACCGGGAACTAAATGCCAAGACCGACGAATGGGCTATTCGGCATCAGGCGACCGTCTACAATGTTGCCGCCCGGGTCTACGCCCCGCGCTACCGGCAAATGGCCCTGGGTGGCTTCTTTACGGAAGACAGCGCCTCCAAACATGCGGCGCTGCGCATCGCCTATGAGGACGTTCGCACGGCTTTCCAGTACTATCTAGCCCACTACAACCAAGGGCGGCCCCTCATCATCGCCGGGCACAGCCAGGGCAGCCTGCACGGCATCCACCTGCTCCGGGAGTTTTTTGATGGCAAGCCGCTCCAGGAACAACTGGTAGCGGCCTATCTGCCCGGTTGGCCGATCCCGGCCAATACCTACGCCCATATCCCTGTCTGCGACTCCGCCACTCAAACCGGCTGCGTGGCGAGCTGGTGCAGTTGGAAAGAAGGGGTCATCCCCAAAGACTATGACACCTACTACCGAGGGGCTATTGTCGTCAATCCCGTAAGCTGGACGACCGACACCACCATCAGCCGCCAGGAAGCCCACCTGGGCTTTTTGGGGAAGAACTTCAAGACCATCCACCGGCAGGCCCTGACCACCCAGATACGGGACGGCTATCTGTGGGTAAGCAACCCGCTGCCTTTTTCGCCCCTGCGCAACTACCACATTGGGGACTACAACCTCTTCTGGGTAGATATCCGGGAAAATGTAGCGGCCCGGGTAGCGGCCTTTCAAGGCCGACCTATCGCCAAGGCCCACCGATGAGCGCCGGTATGGAACGTACCTATCATATCAAACACATGGTGTGTCCCCGCTGCATCGAGGCGGTCCGGGATACCTTCACCGGACTGGGTGCGGAGGTCCTGGACGTGTCGCTGGGGAAGGCCCAGGTGGAAATACCCGAAGGCCAGCTTACAGATGCCATGATCGCTGAAGCCCTCGCGAGCCGGGGCTTCGAGCTTTTGCAGGAGGAGGAAGCTCAGATCATCTCTCAGGTAAAGACCCTGATCGTGAGGCAGATCCATCACCAAGAAGGGCCGCTGGCGGTAAAAAACTCCGTTTATCTGGCAGAAGCCACCGGCATTCCTTACCCTCGTCTGTCGCGCTTGTTTTCTTCCCGGGAGGGGCTCACTATTGAGCGCTTTACCATTCTACAAAGAATCGAGCGGGTCAAGGAATGGCTCAGCTATGGCGAATGGACCCTGCCTGAAATGGCTGAACGTCTGGGCTACAGCAGCGGGCAGCACCTCTCCGGGCAGTTCAAGGCCGTCACGGGCATGACCGTGACCCAGTTTCGGCAGCTGCGCGACCAGCCCCGCCGGGGGCTGGATGAGATCTGACGAGCCTACCCAACCCAAAAGGCCCCGCACTCAAGCTGCGGGGCCTCAGGTTTGTATTCGGCTCACCTATCAGTGAATGGCAGGCATGCCTTCGAAGTCGTAACGCCCCAGATCCCGCAGCATGATGGTATGCTGCCGGATGGCCCCGGCGAAGGTCTTTTGGGTGTGGTAAGGCAGGCCATACTCCTTGGCCGTTTCCTCTACAATTTTGGAAATTTTCTTGTAGTGGATGTGGCAGATGGTCGGGAAGAGGTGGTGCTCAATCTGGTAATTGAGCCCGCCGACAAACCAGGAAAACAGGCGGCTGCCGGGCGCGAAGTTGGTGGTGGTCAGGAGCTGGTGAATGGCCCAGTTGTTCTCAATTTTCCCGTCCTCGTTGGGGAGGGGGTACTCGGTGGTAGGCATTACGTGAGCCGGCTGGAAAATGGCCGCGAGCAGCAGACCGGCGATGAAATGCATGAGCCCAAAGCCCAGGAGGACATAGTACCAGGCCACCGGCAGCACGACCATCGGCAGCACCAACGCATAGGCATAGTAGACAACTTTCCCGATCAGCAGCTCAATCACCATCCGGGTCAGAGACTTCTTTTGCGCCTTGGTCAGGCCCATCTGATGGTACTTGATCAGCTGGCGAAAGTCCTTGACCGTGATCCAGGCAAAAGTCATCAGCCCGTAAAAAAACCAGGCGTAGAAATGCTGCAAGCGATGGATGGGATAACGCTTTTGGTGCGGGGAGAAACGCAGCAACTTGGGCGGGGCAATGTCCTCATCCATGCCGTCGATGTTGGTGAAAGAATGGTGCAGGACGTTGTGCTGGACCTTCCAGGTCAGGGCCGAGCCGCCCACCAGATCCAACAACATGCCCAGCAGTTTGTTGATGGTCTTATTGTTTGAATAGGCCCCGTGATTGGCGTCGTGCATGACCGACAAACCAATGCCAGCCTTACCCAAGCCCATCAGGGCAAAAAGCAGGATGGCCTGCCAAACCACTGAGACCGGCAGGAGCAGCATGAACAAGAAAGGCACAAAGTATAGGGAAACCATGAAAACGGTTTTAAAATACATTGGGCCGTTTCCAAAGCGAGAGATGTTATTTTCTTCGAAGTAGTTTCTGACGCGAGACTTCAACACGGACACAAAGTCCTTATCGAGCTCTTTGGCAAATTTTACTACTGGACGATTCATACACAAAACAGTTGACAATGAGAGGGAAAAAAATGGGAGTTGTCTAAAGTTTCTTAGCTGTTTTTCGGGCGAAGATGGCGATAAAGCCAAGGATGTTCCAAGAGAACCAGTTC
>RFHL01001046.1 GCA_003696875.1 Bacteroidota bacterium
CTCGGTGGCCCGGGCGATGTAGACGACAAAGCGGTCTTGCTGGCACAGGCGGGCTTCTGGCCGCAGGGCAGCTACCTCTGCAGCGATCTTGGCCGCATCTCCAGCGGGGGCGAGCGGCTCCGGCCGTGGTGCCCGGGCCGGGCGCAGCCGGAAAAAGGGTTGTACGGGCAGTTCAGAGCCCAGGGCAAAAAGTCGCGCCCGCAAATAACGCCCCAAGCGATGCGGGTCCTTCAGGCCGCCCCAGACCTGGGGAAGAATCAGGCTGCCTGCCTGGGCCTTGACCGTAGCAGGCCGCAGGCCCCTACCCAGTCCTTGGGCCCGGATGCAGACGGGCAACACGGGCGCACCCGCCGCCTGGAGCAGGCGGATACAGGCGCCTCGCCAGGGGCGCTCTTGGCCCAGCCAGGGCTGGCTTTCCCCCGCCGGAAACATCCCCAGGGCCCCGCCCTGCGCCAGATGCCAGGCTGCCTCCGCTATGGGCAGGTAGTAGGGGCGAAAGGCCGCCGGGCGCTGGGTCGGCTCCCCCAGCAAGCGCAGGTCCGGACGAAGTGGCAGTATTTTTTGCAGCAATAGCACCTCATCCCACCAACCGAGCGGGTGATTGGCCAGGATGACCAGTGATCCCGTGGCCGGAATCTGGGTCAGACCTTTGCCGGACCAATTCAGGCGAAAAGGCGCCGCCATCAGCAGATCAGCCAAGAGCGCATCCACAGAGCAGCTGGCCATCCGGGCACAGCGGGCCTCCCACCGGCGCCCCGGCCGGGGCGCGGGCAGTACCGGCATAGCCGGAAAATCAGGTAAGTGCATGGGGGCAAGCTTTAGGGTAAAAACCACCAAGTCACCGTGCAAGTACCAGCCCGCATGTAGGCCCAATGTTAGGAAGGGGTAAAGGAATGTGGGTATGGGGGGGACTCGCCCCCCCAAACGCAAAGAGGCTGCCCCCACAGAGACAGCCTCCATACATGTTCCTTTTATTGAAATACTACGGCAGCACCCGCACCCGATCGGTGACGGTCAGGCCATCGGTGTACTGCACACTCAGCAGGTAGATCCCCGCAGGCGTGGTGGAGACATCCAAGCTGGCGCGGCCGGCTTGCAGCGAAGGCAACCCCCGGTAGACCTCACGGCCCGTCATGTCGGTCAGGGTGATCGCGCGGACGTCGCGCTCGGCTTCTACCAACACGATCTGCAGGCGGTCCATCACCGGATTGGGAGAGACGATGACCTGCCCGGCCTGCTCGGCCATACGCACCTCGACGGTCGAGGAGTAGGCAAAGGCCCCATCGTAGTCGACCTGTCGCAGGCGGTAGTACTGTACCGGGGCCATGTTGCCACGGTCCAGGAACTGATAGCGCTGAACCTGATCGGTGGTACCGGCCCCGGCCACCTCACCGATCACGGCGAAGGTTTCGCCGTCGAAGCTCTTCTCGACCTCGAAGTGGTCGTTGTTCAGCTCAGAGGCCGTCTCCCAGCTCAGGGCGACAGTTTCGGGAGATTGGGCCTTGGCTTCGAAGGAGAGGAATTCGACGGGGAAGGAGGAGCCGAGGGGAGTAGTCAGAAGGTCGTTGGCATAAGCATAGGGAACACTATACTGAACTTGTGCAGCTGCGGTTGCCGTTGCACCAGCCAGAAGATAGAAAAATTGCCCCCCGGCTGATTCCATCAAGACCTTTGAGAAATCAATCCCTGCAAGTTCGGTCCCATCCTGTATATCAATGGATATTCTTAACATCGGCGTAAACGAAACTGGCACTTCAGTCAGGATAAAACTTCCCGCTGCACCTCCTGAAAGGGTTCCCGCCGAGTAATTGATTGCCAGGGAGGTAACCCCGGAATTTACATTGTTATTCACAAAGATGTTGGTGGCGGGATACTTACTGAATCCAGGAAACACCTCCTCATTCATGAGCCCTAAACGCTCTATCGTATAAGTATTCGCACTGACAATATTGGCCCCAAAAGCAGCCGTATTGTACTGGATATAGAACTGACCCGAAGTGTGGTAGGTGCCAGGAACGGTAGCCCGCATCAATACATCAAACTGAAATTTGTCCCCCCCAGGATCTGCAACTACCTGTGGGTTGGAAAAAGAAAACTCAATTCCCTGAGCTTGGAGGAATGTCCAACCTCCTAATAGCAAAATGATCGTGGTAAAAAGCTTTTTCATGTTTCTTCCAATTAAATAACCAAACAACAAAATAAACCTCATGGGAGCTGTGCCGATTTCCCGGTGTTTTGCACCCAAAACAGGATCCTATCGGTGTTTTGAACAATGCCATTCAAATCATAATCTGCGGGAAGGTAGCCTCCCTGACCTGTCGTTTGCTGCCAGTAGAGGATATCATCCGTATTTTGGATGGCTCCGCTTCCGTCCGCATCCCCTGCCCACATCACATTTACCCCGGACACGTCCTTCTGTGCATCAACCCCGAAGGTCAGAGCGGTGGAAAAATCCACCCCAACTACTGTCCCCGACAGCGCCAGGGCGCTGGCCGTCATGACCCCAAGGTGATTACGATGCTTGATGGCGACGTAGTAATTGCCATTGCTGGCGGCGGGAAAGCTGAGGGTGCTGCCATCGGCGGCGACGATGTCGCCGTCTTTTTGCAGCAGGCCGGGGCGGCTGTAGAGCACTGTAGCCGGCGTGCCGGGATCACGAAGCTCGACCAGCACCCAGTCCACCACCTCCTGACCGCTGGCGGTCAGCACACCAGCATTGGTGGTCTCGGTCCCCAGATAGGGGTCGGTCAGGGGGAAGGTTGGCAGGCTGATCAGGTTGGTGCCCATGAGGCCGCCTCCCTGATAGGGGCCTTGCAAGAAGACCTTGGGGGCGAGCTGCACGCCCGTTGGTGCCGCCGCTCCTACCTGCACCAAGCCCTGAGAGACGATTTCATAGACATGATCCACACTCGGCGGGTTTTCCTGGGAAAACTCGATGTACAAGAGGGGAAGGAGCACTCCATCCTGTATCAGGACCGGCACATCCTCGCCTGGACTGGCGAGTACATCGAAGCGGATCGCGAAAAGGATGTCGTCATCGTTGAGGTCTGAGCCGGTAGCTTGATAATAAGAAAATCCCAGCTCACCCGACGCCACTTGGGTGGTGCCAAAGCTGCCCGCACTGATGCTGGGCAGACCATATTGCTCGGTCCCGACAAAGTCCAGTTTGGTTGGGTCCCAAAAGATTCCTCCCTGGCCACCGGTGATCCGGTGGTAGTCTTTGACCCGGATGGGCATCACCACCTGCCCCCCTGCGGGGGCAGAGAGGGTATCCCCCTTGATCGTGAGCCCCCCCATTTTGATGCGACCGTCTTGCCAGGCTACCGGCAAGGGAATCCCCGAACCCCCTCCTCCAACATCCATACCCAAAGGCGTATTACTAAAGGAAAGCGGCGACTGGTCCCCAAAGGTACCCAATAGCTTAAAGCGAAGGGTAAAGATGGAGGCGCCGTCAGCGACAGTCTCTAAATCGACGCCCGAAGCGGAGTACCAGGAAAAAACAAGCCGATCAAGATAACCACCTGGAATATTGATGAGAGCGTTGCCTGCGGCACTAAGCAGAAAATCTTCCATACCTATGAACTCCACGATCGTCGGGTCATAGATAATGGTTCCCGAAAAGCCCCGGATATCGACAAAGTTTTCTACCCGTACCGGAACGATGATTTCCGATCCAGTAACCGCCTGGGTACGGTTGTCATCCAGAATGAAGGTCACCTGCCCCCTGAGTGAGGGCATCAGCAGGCAAGTGATGAGTAAGATGTATAGATGCTTCATTGTTGGTTGTCAGCGAAAGGAACGAAGAGAAGAAAAGGAAGCAGGACCACCGAAAGGGTGGCCTGCTTCCAAGGAAGAAACATCAGTCAGTCAAAACCAGCTTGATCACTCCGGTAAACTGACCGCTCGTCATGCGGCAGTAGTAGGTCCCACTGGCCAGGCGCATGCCTGCTTCGTTGTCACCAGCCCAGATCACTTCGTGCTTGCCAGGCCCATAGGCATCCTGATAGCGGCGTACGATCTGTCCGGTCGTATTGTAGATCTCCAGATTTACCTCTCCCGCCTGCGGGATTTCGAAGCGAATCCGGGTCTGGGTCGAGAAGGGATTCGGCACATTCTTCAGCAGAGCGTAGCCCGCCAGCGATGGATCAAGGATAGAGGTCGTCGCATCCGCGCCCACGGTGACCATACCCCCGGCCGAGACGACCGACAGGTACTGCAGGTTGCCATTGTAGGCCTCCATCGGGGTAAAGCCCGAGCTGAGAACCAGGGGCGATTGTGCCCCCATACCCCCGACGACCGTGAAGGTCAGGCTGAAAGCGGTATCGCCATCGGCGAAGGTTTGCCCTTGCAAACCGGCCCAGCTCGTGGTGAGCATACCATTGCTGGTGTTCCAGGTGCCGTAAGCCGCCGGCACGATGCCTTCTTGCACCGACTCAAATTGCAGCACGGCCGGATCCCACTCCAGGCTAAACTGATAGCCAATCACATTCTGGAAGTCGCGCACGTGCACCGGGATGGTGACTTGGGTCCCCGGCTCTACCTGATGGTCGGCTAGGTCAAAGTACACCTCGTCCACGGTCGTGATACGGGCATTGCCAGCCAGCCAGGAGTTGTTGACGTCGCCAATCTTCATCCCGATGAAGTCCTGACTCGTCAGGGCCGTGGATAGCGGGTAGTCCCGGGTGTTGGTAAAGCCAGGCCCATCCCAGGGATCATTCGGGTTGGTGAAGACGTGGTCCGAGCTCACGAACCGGTAGTACTGAGCCAGACTGGTCGTAGTCCCCAGAATCAGGTTCTGCAGCGGGAATATATCGAAGATATTCACCCCTCCACTCAGATTCACATCTGCCGCAATGATCTTATAAGGCGAACTCAGTGGCTGCAGGACATTGAAGTGGCGCTGGATGAGCACGATGTCGAAGGTCGAAATCCCGTTGCCGATGTCCGAAGCCTGTACCGTGGGCTTGCTGGCGGCAATGGTGTTGGGCTGGTTCTCCGATACCGTGAAGGTAAAGGTACCCGTGGGATCAGTCACGACCTGCAGCGGGCCATTGGTACCAGTCAGGTCCAGGTTGGTCAGGTTGATGCCGTCGCCGGTCTCTGCCCGAACCGTCCCACTGATATCTACGTTGGCGGGAATTTCCACCTTGGCTTGGGAGAAGGTCGCATCGACGATGCGCGCCAGGGCTTCTTTTTCCTGGCTTACCTCCAGGGCCGTAGGGCTACTACTCCAGGTGATGTCCGCTTCCTGGGGCACATAGAGCCCCGGCTGCACATCAAACACCAGGCTGAAGAGGATATCCCCATCACTGAGGGTCTGCCCAGAGGCCACCGCGTAGCTGAGGGTCAGGGTACCCGTGGCAGCATTGGTGGTCCCAACGGGAATGGAACCCGGCCCAAAGGCTTCGTCCTGAATGCCCGCGTAGTCGATGAGGGTGGGATCCCAGTTCAGCGTCCCCGAGAAGGAGGTGATGCTGTGGTAGTCATTGACCCGAACGGGGACCACGACCTGAGTAAAGGGAATCCCGGTCACCGTATCACCCTTGAGGATGATGTTGTCAATCGGAGCCAGGGGCACATCGTCGGCCGAGGCCGACAAGCGCGAGAAGGTGGCCATGCCATCAAAGGCGATTTCACCCAGCGTGCTATTGTCCCCACCGAGGTGGAACCAACTGTCGGCTGCGTAAGGCAGCGGTGCTTCAAAGATCTGCAGGCTACCGTCGGTGTTGCCGTTGAGTTCGTGGGCGAAGTAGCGGAAGAGAATGTCCACATTCAGCCCGACATTGGTAGCCGGCACCACGTCAAAGTAGCGGGTGATGCTCTGATCCGTGCTTGGGGCATTGGCGTCGAGAGCCGTGCCCGTCACCCGGGTGACGGTGGTCACGCCCGGCAGCCCGGCAAAAGGCTGCGGTGTCAGTTCCAGGCCCAGCCCACCCAGGTCGTAGGTGGTCGACGCAGCATTGAGGTCGCGGGTCGTTTCCACATTCCCGGTCACGTAGCTGCTGTTGCTTTCGCTGATCGTCGCCACGGGCTCCAGCACGATCTTGTTGGCCCCGGTCAGGACCAGACCGTTGGTGGCGGTCAGGCTGTTGCCGATGGTGAAGTCATCGGCCAGGGTCAGGGTCTTGCCCGTGCCGTCCATGGTCAGGTCGGCCAGGGTGGTGGCCCCGTCATTGTCAAAGGTCAGGTCGAAGGGCACTGTCACCGCCGGCGCATAGCTGGCGCTCTGGATGTTGATCGTCCAGGCGTCGGCCGCCACATCTACCCCGCGCTGCACATCGGCCTCGGTGGTCGCCGGGGCGATGAAGCTGTTGGGGGTAACGAAGGCCTCCATGGGCACGGTCGTCACAAAGCCCAGGGCTCCGTAGTCGATCGCGTGCTGGATCTTGTCTTCCAGGGCAAAGCGGTCGGCCTGGCTCATCGCGGCGGGAAGGTTGCTGCCTCCGTTTACGCCAAAGATGTTCTCCGACGCGTCGAGGTCAAAGGCGAAGGGCACCACTTCGGTTACCCCAAAGGTGCTGTAGCCAGGCAGGCTAAGCAGATCTGAGGTCGTTGGTCCCGATTCATCCAGCTCTATAAAGACGGCCAAGTTCTCCTCA
>RFHL01000089.1 GCA_003696875.1 Bacteroidota bacterium
GTAGAGAAACCAGCGTCCGTCGAAGGGCACCAGCCCTTCGAGAAAGCTGACATTGTTGACCTGGCCGCTCAACTCGTAGGGGCGATCGGGCCAGAAAAAGGGGTGCGCGCTACGGGCGAGGACCTGCGTAGGGTCTTCAGGGTCCAGCAGCACCTGTCCGGCGGCATAGGTGCCGCCGGGAAAGGCCGGATCACCGCCCTGCTCGGCATTGCGAGCGTTGTAGATGAAGACGATGCCGTCTTCGGTGAGGATGGCCGGCGGGCCTGACTCGACCAGATAAGAATCAAACTTTCCCGGGCGAGGCGCAAAAATCACCTGAAAAGCCCAGTGACCACGCAGGCTGTCATAGACCAGCTTATCGGGATCGGTCTCGGGCAGAGGTGTCCAGTCGATGAGGTTTTCGGAGGTGGCTGCATAGATGTTCGATTCGCCGAAGTACATCCAGTATTTGCCCTGCAGGCGGGTGGCCACCAGGCGGTGGCCCTCGGGCCGGGCCACGATGGCGCCTGACTTGGACCAGATGCGGGCGTATTTTCCCCCCTCTGCCCGCCGGAAGGCGGAGCCGTGCTTTGTCCAGTGGACCAGATCGGGCGAACTGGCCACAAACAGCCGGGCCTTGTCCCCGTCATAGGCGGTGTAGGTCATGTAGTAGGTGCCGGCGCTGTCCTCCACGATACGGGGGTCTTCGCAGCCTCCTTCCCACTCTAGCTGTTGCAGGCTGTCCCGATCGGGGTAAAAAACCGGCTCGGGTTCCCGGACAAAATGGAAGCCGTCGGTACTGTGGGCCAGCCCCAGGCGGGAGGTGCCGTTATAGGCACCTACGGTGTCCTCGGCGCGGTAGAGCAGGTAGACCTGTCCCTTCCGCACCACTGCGGCGGGGTTGAAAACATCCTTTTGTTCCCAGCGTACCGTATCCTCCCGCACCGGGCACCAGAAGGTTGTGTGGGCCTGGGGAGAAAGGACAGGGTTGATGCTGTCAATCTTGACAAAGGGTCCCAGCATCCAGGTATCGGAGACCGGGGGGCTGTCTGCCGGTCGGCAGGCAAGCATGATCAGCAATGGCAAGAGGACACAGCGTGGTTTCATGTACAAGTTTTCCAGCCAAGATAGGAACAATGCCGGACCTTTTGCTGGATTTCGGGAAATAGGATCAGCTATGCCATGTGTGGTTTTGCGAAAAGCTTTGTACCCGATGACCCAACTTTTTCCCAATCTTTGCGGGAAGTCCCCGCAGAACCAATCCGTTTTCTTTCAAGCACCCCCATTATTATGAAACTGATCCGATTTGGCGAAGTTGGCGCTGAGCGCCCTGGCATTATGGTAAATGGAAGCCGTAAGGATTGTTCCGCCTTTTTTTCCGATTGGGACCGATCCTTTTTTCAGCGAGGCGGCCTGGCCCAGCTGCGGGCCTTGCTGGCAGAAGAGGGGCACCTGCTTCCGGATGTGCCGGAAACCGCCCGCTGGGCCGCACCCATTGCCCGCCCCGGTATGATCATGTGCATCGGGCTCAACTACTCCGACCACGCCAAGGAATCGGGTATGGAGGTCCCTGCCGAACCGCTCATCTTCGGCAAAGCCAGCAATACGCTCAGTGGCCCGTATGATTCGGTGGCGATCCCGAAAGGATCAGAAAAAACGGACTGGGAAGTGGAGCTCGGCGTGGTGCTGGGCAAAGATGTATCCTATCTCGCCAGTGAGGCCGAAGCCGAAGCGGCCATTGTGGGCTATTGTGTGGTCAATGACCTCTCTGAGCGCGATTTCCAACTGGCCCGGGGGGGCCAGTGGATCAAGGGCAAGTCCTGCCCGGGCTTTAGCCCGGTGGGGCCTTACCTCGTCACCGCCGATGAGGTGAGGAATCCGCTCAATCTAGGCATGCAGCTCAAGGTCAATGGCGAAACCATGCAAAGCGGCAATACCGCGACCATGGTGTTTTCGCCAGCGCACCTGGTCTGGTACCTCTCCCAACACATGCTGGTCGAGGCCGGCGACCTGATCAGCACCGGGACGCCGCCCGGGGTAGGTCTGGGACAAGATCCGCCCCGTTATCTGAAGGCAGGCGATGAGGTAGAACTGAGCATTGACGGGCTGGGGACGCAGCGGCAGCGCTTTGTGTAAACGCTTGGCGATGCTGACAGGCGGGCGTATCTTTGCGGCATGAACATGCTTTGTCCGCACTGCCGGGAAGCCCAGCCCCCGGAATGGGCCCAGCGCTGCGCCCACTGCGGCCTCATCATGATGAGCGATCGCCTGTGGACTCAGCTCAGCCAGGGAAGCCTGCACGAGGACCTGCAGGAGCTGGACCGCCTGCAGGCGCAGGCCGCCACGCTCTCCCCGCTGGACTGGCCAGACATACAACCCAGACTGGCGCGGCTGGCACCTTGGGAGGAGCTGGGGCCATTGCTGGACCTGAGTCCAGAGGGACAGGCCCAGTCATTTGCGCCCCTAAAAGCCGCCTACACCGACTACCGCCGCCAATGGCTCATCCATCGCCTCATCCTGCTGCTTTTGCTACAAGTCCCCCTGCTGGCCCTCTGGTTGAGCGAGGCCTGGCTGCTGCCGGCCCTACTGAGCCTGCCCGTCTTGGGCTGGGCCTGGCTGGGTCTGTGGCAATACCGGCGGCAGGTAGCGGCGCGGCGGCCTTTGGCCGCCGAGGCTGGCTGATGATTTTGGGGTTATGTTTGCCCGCCCTGCTCGTTGCCCAGGCCCCGACAGATTCGCTGTATTTCCACCTGGTCGCAACCTACTTGCAGCAGCATCCAGGGCCTTATTTGGCTGTGGATACGGCGATTCCATCTCTCCCTTTGCCAGCGCTATGGCTCGACGACAGCGCCACCGTTTCCCTGTGGATCGGTTCCCCCCGCGTAGCGTTCGAGCGCCTGGCCAAAAAAAGCTATCTTCGCCATCTGCAACTCAGCCTGCGGCCTGACAGCAGTCGGGCCGGACAGCTGATGCAGGTCCGCGACACCCTGGACCTTGCCGCCCTGCGGCGGGTACGGGAAGAAGCCCCTCCGCCCCTAAGGGGGGAAAATCCCACCGCCGCAGCCCGCTGGCTGCGGCCGGCCCTTATCATCAGCGGGAGTACCGCGGCCATCCTGGCCTTGTTCTTGATCCGCACCCCCTTATGAGTCTACCCCTTCTCCTTCGTATCCACCACCTCCGCCCGTTTTTCTGGCTCATTATGGGCCTGATCACCCTGCGCTGTGCGCAGACTGCCACGCCCAATGGGGGCCCTAAGGACGAAGATCCGCCCGAGCTGGTTCGCAGCTTGCCCGAAACCGGAACCCTCAACTTTGCGGGGGATGAGGTGCGCTTTGTGTTCAATGAGCCCATTCAACTGCCGACCTTCGACAAGGAGATTTTTATTTCGCCTTACACCGTCCGGCCCAAGATCATCCTGTCTGATAACGCCAAGCGACTCAGGATTCAGTTTTCTGAGCCCCTGCGCCCCAACGCTACCTACGTGGTCACGCTTACCGGGATCAAGGACCTCAACGAGCGCAACCCGATTGAGGAATCCATCACGCTGGCTTTCAGTACGGGCGATGTGCTGGACAGCATGGAGATCCAGGGCCGCATACTGGGGCCTACCCTCGGCAGGGCGGTCAAGGGGATGACCCTGCTCCTCTTCGATGCCGATAGCATTGTGGAGGGAAATTACCTGCGCAAGCGGCCTGCCTATGTGTCCAAGGCCGGCGACGATGGACGATTTCGGTTTCAGTATTTGCGAAAAGCGCCCTACCGCTTGCTGGGCGTTCTGGACGATGACCAGACCAATACCTACAGTCAGCCAGGCGAGCTGGTGGCTTTGCCGCCAGATTCGATCCTGGTATTTCCCGAGGATACAACCCTGCTGGAGCTGGAATTGCTGGCTTTTCTGCCGGATGCGCAGGCGCCGCGCCTGCAAAGCTATGCCTGGATCCACCCGGAGGCCCTGGCCCTGCGGATGAGTGAAAACCTGGACCTGAGCCAGGCCCGCCTACATGCGACCGATACCCTGGGGCGGGACAGCCTGCCGGTCCCTGCCTACACCTGGCTGGGAGGCCAGGATTTCGAATTGCTGGTGGCCATGCCTCGCCCGCGCGACTCGGTAAGTTACCTGCATTTGCTGGGCTTGGCTGATAGCTTGGGCAACCCGATGGATACCGTGCTCATGGTTACGCCCTTCCGTAGCCGAAAGCCCGAGAGTCCGCTGCTCAAGCCGCCACTACTGCTGCCTTCCGAGGCGGCTTATGAGGCCATCGCCGTCAGGGCCCTGAGTCTGGCTGATAGTGCTCGATTTAGCCTGAGCGATACGGCTCGGTATGACAGCACCCGGCAGTTTTTTGGGTTTCGCCTCGCACCGGACGGTTTTCGTTTTCGGCTGCTCCCGCACCTGAAGCCGGATAGCCTGCGCCCGCTGCTACTGGGCGTTTCGGGGGCATTCCTTGCCTCTGACGACAGCCTTCTGCAGGACTCCCTGTTTCGCTATCCCGTCAAGTGGTTTGATCAGGAAGAATATGGCAACCTATCTGGGAGCTTACGTTTTGATTCCACCTACCAGGGACCTACGGTGCTGCAACTGCTGAACAAAGACCAGAAAGTCGTGCGCAGCACGCGGGATACTACCTTTGCCTACAAGACCCTGCCTGCTGGTACCTACACGGCCCGGGTAATCCTGGATACCGACAGCAATGGGGTCTGGACACCGGGGCGTTTGTGGCCTCCATCCTTGCCCGAACGTATTTTTCTGGACCCCACGCCCATCACGGTTCGTGCCAACTGGGACTTTGACAATCATCTGATCAAGGTAAGTCTCGACCCCGCCAAGGCGCCGGCGGATTCGACCGCTTCCGGGGATAAAGCAAAAAAATAAGCGAGGCTGCGCCTTTCTGACCAAAGCTGTATCTTGGGGATGGAATGCGCCAAATCCTACATACCTACAAGCTCCGCCTCACCAACCTGAGCCAGGGTAACCGCTCGCTTCGGCTGGGTCGGCTCAGCCGCCACCGAGATATTGACTTGCGTGACCTGGGGTTTGTAGAGGAAAACCCCGCCGAAGCCCTATTGGAGCGCATCCTGGCCGGTCGGGATGTCACCCTGTTGTCCCGGCTGGATCCCCGCTTTGAGCCCGCCAATGTCGCCGACCGGCGACTGAATCAGATCTACCGGACCGTTGAGGGGCTGGCGGAGGAAAGCGGGAGTTATGACCTTTGTCTCGGCTATCCTTTCGTGGAGGGGACCTTTGTCGATGGCACCATCGCCCGTTGTCCGCTGGTGCTCTTTCCGGTGCGGCTGGTGCGCAAGCTGGGTGGGCGCCCCCGCTGGCGGCTGGAGATCAATCCTGACGAACCCGTCGTCTTCAACCGGACCTTTTTGCTCGCCTATGAGCGGTTTCAGCAGCTGCGCCTCCCCGAGGCGCTGTGGGAAAGCGAACTGCCGGCCGACCGGGACTGGCAGCAATGGCTGAATACCGTCTACGAGGCGGTCAAGGCCGCCGAGCTGGACATCAATTTCAATCCCCGCCTCTTCGATCAGAAGCTGGAGGCCTTTCCTGATCTACGCAAGGCTGATATGGAGGGCTTCAAGCGAGGCGTCCTGACCTGTCGCCCCTATGCGGTGCTGGGACTGTTTCCCCAATCCGACTCGGCCCTGCTGCAGGATTATGAAACCCTGGAGGCTCGTGCCGCCGATTTTGATCTGGAAGGGCTTTTCGATGGTGTTCCTCCTCCCCCGGTAGCAGAGACCTATATTCGGGAAGAAGACCGCTTCTTTGTCTCCGAAGTTGACCAGTCTCAGGAAGCCGCCCTACTCAAGATCAAACAAGGGGCCTCCCTGGTGGTGCACGGCCCACCCGGGACGGGCAAGTCCCAGGTCATCGTCAACATCGTGGCCGATGCGCTGGCCCACGGCAAACGCGTGCTGGTGGTCTCGCAAAAGCGGGCCGCCCTGGATGTGGTGTATAAGCGGCTGGCGGGACTGGGGCTGGACCCCTTTGCCGTGCTGGTCCATGATCAGCGGCAGGACCGGGCCTCCATTTTTCGGCAAATTCGAGCCCAGATTGAGGCCATCCCGGTTTATGAGGCCCAATTACGGGACCTGAATTTTGCCCAGTGGGATCACACCTACAAGCTGCGTTCCCGGCAGGCCGACCAGTACTTTCGCAAATTTGAGAACTTGCATCAGGCCCTTACGGAGCCGCAACCTTGTGGACTCACGGCTCATAGCCTTTACCTGCGGCATGACCCCACTGCGGAGCGCCTGCCTCTGGATGAGCCCGCCCGTCGGCTGGACGAAGCCGGCCTGGAAGATCTGCTCCGCCTGCTGGGGCGGGTACTCGCCTATGCCGAGTACCTGGCGCCGGATCATCCCTGGGCAATACGTAAGTCCTTTCATGCATACGGACGTACTGAGCAGGAAGCCCTGGGCCTCTTTTTGGGGCAGCTGCCTGCCGAGCTCGATGCCCTGCAGGCTCGCTATCAGCGGCTGGCCGAGCCGCTCAGTTCCCGCCTCCTGGACACCGATCTCAACGAGGCGCGTATCGCGGCCTTCCGGGCGCTGGATGCGCCCTTTGATCAGCCTCAGATCCGGGAAGACCTGGCGGCGCTGCATCAGGACAAGAAGCGCCCCGCTCAGACCGAAAAGACCCTCTCCCGCTTACGGGCCGCTACCGATGCGCTTGACCAACTTCATTGCCTGAGCGATGATTACTGGACCTACTTTGAGAGCCTGGTCAGGCATCAGGCTGCCTACGAGCGCTCCCATAAGCACGCTCTCCGCTTTATCTCGGTACCTTTTCTGAGAGCCCGCTGGTTTTTGGGGCGGGTTCTCAAGGAACAGGGGCGTGAGCTCAACGACTACACCTTCCAGCTTATCAGCCAGGATGTCCGAGCTTTCCAGGAACTGCACCGCCTGTATGTGCGGCATCATCAGGAGGCCTTTTATGCCGATTTTCCCTTGCTCGGCTCACAAGCCGACAAGCGGGGATGGTTGGCCCGCAAGGGGGCGGCTTTGGAGGTCTTGCAGCAGATGCGGGCCATTACCTATTTTCAGAAGGTAAAGCCCCGCTTTCGCCAAGGGGAATTGGATCTGAAACATTGGCATCAGTCTCGTCCATATCTGGAGCAGCTGGCCAATTTTACCCGGGACCTAAAGCAGGCCCGGCTTCGCTGGCAGCAGTGGCTGTCGCCCGCCCAATGTGAGGCTTTGGAGCCAGGACTGCGGCAGCAGGGCGTAGTACATGCCTATCTGGGCGAGTTGTATGCCCGTTTCCAGCAAGACTTTGCGGGGATACGGGAACTGGACCGCTTACTGGTGGAGGCGCGTCCTGTGGAACGAGAGGTGCTGGATATCGTGCGGCCGGGGATCGAACCCGCGCCTGCGGCGCGGGAGGGGCTGCTCTATCAGATTCGCCATAGCATCCTTGCGAGCTGGATCGATCAGGCCGAGCGGACCCGGCCGATCCTCACCGAGGTGAGTACCCGCAACTGGGAGCAGGAGCGAGAGCAGTACGCCAGCTTACTGGCGGAGGGTCAGGAAAAGGTGGCCGAACTGATTCGCTACCGCCTACAGGAGCAGTTGGCTGGCATCATTGAGTACAATCGCCTGAATAATCCGGTAACCTTTCGCCCCATCTTGCATCAGGTAAGCAAGCAGCGCCGGGTCTGGTCAGTGCGTAAGCTGGTGCGGGAGACCTGGCAAGAGGGCCTCAGCCAGCTGGTACCCTGCTGGTTATGTGCGCCAGAGTCCGCGGCAGCGATTTTTCCGATGGAGCCAGGCTTCTTTGACATCGTGGTGTTTGATGAGGCTTCGCAATGTTTTGTGGAGAGGGGGATTCCGGTTTTGCTGCGCGGTAAGCAGGCTGTCATTGCCGGGGATGAACAGCAGTTGCAGCCCCTCAACCTCTATCAGGTACGGCATGATGATGGGGAGGGCGAATATGTGGAGACGGAGATGGCCCTGGAAGTGGAGAGCCTCCTGGACCTGGCCAAGGTAACCTTTGAGCAGGTGTACCTGCGCTGGCACTACCGCTCGCAGACAGAGGCGCTCATTCAATTTTCCAACCATGCCTTTTATGGCGGGCGCCTCCAGATGATGCCCCGGCCAGCTCCTGACCCCCATTACCACCCGCCGCTGCGCTGGGTGCCCGTGGCGGGCACCTGGCTGCAGAACCGCAATGAAGCGGAAGCCGATCAGGTGATCGCCCTCGTACGGGAGATGGCAGCCTGGGCTGATCCGCCTTCGCTCGGGATCGTGACCTTTAACTATCCCCAACAGGAACTTATTAAGGATCGGCTTGATGCCACTCTGGAAGCGTTGAATGCCCGTGATCCGGCGGGTTACGCTCAGCTACAGGCGGCGCTCACGCGCCGCCATGGGGCCACCTTTGAAGGCCTATTCGTCAAGAACATCGAAAATGTACAGGGCGATGAGCGCGATGTGATCATCTTCTCGGTGGGCTACGCCCCCGATGAGCAAGGGAAGGTAGCGGCCCGCTTTGGCCTGCTCAATCTGGCCGGTGGCGAAAACCGCCTGAATGTCGCCATCACCCGGGCCCGGCATCAGGTAGTGCTGGTTTGTAGCCTGCGGCCTGAGCAGCTGCCTGTGGATGACAGCCTGCATCCTGGCCCACGCTTTTTCCGGGATTACCTCCGCTTTGCCCGGGCTATCAGTGAGGGGCAGATGGTCGAAGCCCGAGACTTGCTCCCGACCGTAGAGGGACACAGGCCGAGTGTTGCCCCTGCTTTTAATCCCCTTGCCGAGCGACTGGCCGAGGACCTGCGGGCCGCGGGCTATCGTGTAGACTTGCAGCTGGGCGAGACCGGCGGCAAGCTGGACCTGGCGGTGGCCGACCCGGCAGCCCCAGACCGCTATCTGTTGGGGATCATGTGTGAGGGGCCCTATTACTTCAGTGGGGCAGACAGCAAGGAGCGCGAAGTCTACCGGCATCGGATGCTCGCCGCCCGGGGGTGGGTGGTCACGCGAGTCTGGGCCCGCAACTATTGGCAGGACCCAGCGGCCGAGCGGGATCGCCTGCTTCAGCTGCTGGATACGGCTCAGTCAAAGTCATAATGCCGTTCCTGGGCTTGTTTGCGGATCGTTTGTACGAGGACCTCATCCAGCGCCTGCCCTTCCGCTTCGATCTGGGCGGCCTGGCGGAGGTAGGTCTTACGTTCTGCCTCCAATTGCCGCATTTCGCTTTGAATGTGCTCCCGGGCTTGCCGCTGGTTGGCCAGAAAACGCTCCAGCTGAGACAAGGAATAGCCTTGCAGGCTATCGGCGAGGTATCGCATGTCAATTTTTTCCAGATCCACCGTGCCGGTGCGAGTGGCGTCGACGAGATCCCATTCGCGGTTGTCGTAGGCTCGCTTGCTCTTGGCGAGGCCCCGGGTAGTCAGGGAGCCAGACTGAGCCGCATTCTGGTCTTGGGTTTGTTGCCGGTTCAGACGTTGCTGCCCCGAGGCGCCGTAGGCGACATAAGTTTTATTGAGGGCATCGTTGAGGGCCACGATTCGGTCATCAAAAGGTGTCTCCACCTGGGCCATTTCCTGATTGTGATCAATGTGCATATACTGTCCTCCGCCAGCCTGAGCCCCATCGGACCATTGACTGTCTATGCCCTCGCGGTAGTCACCACAGAAGATGGTGTTGACGAGAATCTGCCGCTGCCGGGCAGCGGCGCAGGCTTCCCGGTATAGAACCGGCCCTTGGGAAAAAGGCTCATTGCCAGCAATAAATATCAACCGGAGGTCTTCCGGGACGGGGCTCCAGGCCAGTTCGGCCACCGCCCATTCGATGGCCTTACCACAGTACTCTTCGCCCCCCGAGGTTTCCAGGGCAAAGAGCGCCTCGGAAATCCGGTCTAGATCCCGGCTCAGTGGCACCAGTTGCTGGACGTAGCCTCGCGAAGCGTCGAGTTTGTCGCCGCCATACGCATAGAGCGCGATCTCCAGGTCGGGGGTTTCCTGCCCGTACTTAGCCAGGCTCAGCTCATTGACCATCTGCCACAGTTGGGTTTTAGCCTGTTCAATGAGTCCATCCATACTGCCGCTGATATCCAGCAGCAGCGCCACCTGGATATGGCGCCGCCCATCCGGGACAAAGCTGTCATTGAAGGGCGTAACGACCGTCTCGACCGGCCTGTGTGTGTCGGTTCGCTGAAATTTGTCCCAGTATATCTTCACGGCAAAAAGGACCGCCAGCGTAAAGGGGAGAAGGGTAAGCCAGGAAAACCATTTCATATCGGAGCATATTAGGGAGGGGGAAGGCTATGCCGACATTGAGCCTCCCTTTTCATTATGAATGAAAGGCAGGAGGAAAAAGTAAACAACACCCACGACCAGCGAGGTGAGCCCACACTCAAAAGACGTCCCATGTGGCCCTAATCCATATCCTCAGCGGCCCTTTTCAAATACCAGTTCCCGGTACTGTACCAGGCCCTGTTTCAGGCATTGCTGCTTGGCGTAGCCTCCGGTGAGAGACTGAAAATAGGTACTGCGCCGCATCAGGGAGCCGGCGACCTTCATCATGCTTCCGATCAGGCGGTCCCGGGGCCGCCCCAGGGCCATCAGCGGGGTAAAATCCGTATCCTGGACCAGCTTCAGGCCGGCCAGGCCGGCTAGGGCGCTCACCTCCTCAACCGGCAGCAGGCTACCGGCCAGCCATCCGGCCCGGAAATCATCCAGCCAGCGCTGCTGCTCAGCCGACAAACCGGGTTTGGCTCCGGTGGGGCTCAGAAAATCATCAATCAGCAGCAGGCGCCCGCCCTTGACCAGGCGCCGGCCTACCTGCTGAAAAAAACGCGCGGCATCGGCTGCGTGCAGAAAGGCCTCGATGGCATAGGCCACGTGCACTGGCCCGGTTTCAGGCAGATTCAGAAAATCTCCTTCCAGCACCTGTACCCGGCTGTCAGCTACCGCTTTCCCTCGTTGCTGGGCTATCGCCGCCTGCGTAGGGCTAATCGTGATCCCTTGAAATCGGGCAGGACCATCATAGTGGGTATCCAGGAAAAAAAGGCCGCTACCGACGCCACAGCCCAGATCCAGTACGGAGACAGGCTCCCCGGGGGAGAGAAGGCTGCCCCATCTCCTGACCTCAGACAGGACTCGTTGGTTGGCGTAGTTGACGGCTTCGGCTTGGGTAGTAATGCCCTCAGCCCAGAGGGCCTGATGGATGTTCTGGGTCCCCTGATCCTTGCCCAGCCGTAGAAATAGGCGGGTGTTGTTCTCGTAATAAGCGCGTACGCGCGCAGCATGCGACATAGGCAAAAGCCAAATCACCGGACCCGTCGGTCCGGGGGGTTAGAAATTGCGCCCGACCGTAGCGTAGAGCACGGGCCGCTCCAGGGTATAATCATCCACCCCCCAGGCCAAATCCAGGCGGAGAGACCAGTCCAGCACATGGGTCCGGATCCCGGACCCGAAGCCGATCAGGAAAGGACTCTTCAGGGTTTGCAAGCGGATTGTTAGGGGACCAC
>RFHL01001047.1 GCA_003696875.1 Bacteroidota bacterium
AAGCCGGCCTGGGTCAGTTGGAAGGAATGCCCCGGGATCAGGTGGCCGGAGAACTCACCTTCTGGGTGGAAGACAGCCTCTACCACCGGGAACCCCTGCCGCCCCCGGCGGCGGCGGCGCCCAATCTATGGCTGCTGGAGCCCCCTCAGCCGGGACAGGACCTGACAGTCCTTGTCCATCAGCCAGCCCGGCAATCGCCGGCTCGCTACTGGTTGGTACTCGAACAGCGACAGCACATACGCAAGCTCCAGCAAATACGGATGACAGAGGAAAGCCGGACGGTAGTCCTGCCCCAGACAGGGATGCAGGCGGGCATCTTCCTCATCCACCTGTTGGATGAGCAAGGTCAACCCCTGGCCCAGCGCCTGGGATTCTGGCCGGAACAGGCCGGAGACGACATCTCAGGCTCCTTGCAGGCAGACGGGACGCTACGGCTACAAGGAGCCGAAGGGCCCCTGCACTACCTCATCAGCCCGGCCAGCTCTCAGGCCCCGGCAGAGGGAATCGCCTCCTACCTCAATTGGGGGCACGCTCTGTGCCAACCCCTTACCCAGCCCCTCAGCCAGGATGTAGCGAGTCGCCACCTGGCCCTGGTGTTTGAGGAGGCGCCCTCCTCCCCGTGGCCAGACCCGTCACCCGCCACCTCTCGGGCCTGGCGGCCCGAAACGGAGGGGCTCACCCTCGCGGGTCACCTCTACACCTCCACCGGGCAGATCATGCCCGGCCGGGACCTTTACCTGGCCCTCCCCGGGCCTTTGGCCCGGATGACCATCACCAGCAGCGACTCCCTGGGGTATTTTGAGTTTGTGCTCCCGGCGGTCCTGGGAAGCCGTCAGGAACTGGTTCTGCGTGGGCCCCAAAATGAAGGGCGAGCCCACAAAATCGAGCTTACGCCCGGCTATGCGCCCGCAAGCCTGCCCGAACACTGGCCCGAACTGGTCCTTAGTCCCGAAGCCTGGCAAAGCATGGAAGCCCGTCTTCCTTATCTGGGACTTCAGAAAGTATATGCCCCTTACCTTCCGCAAGTACCGTCTACTCCACATTTCCAGCCCATGTATGGTCAGGCCGATGCGACCTATCGCCTGGACGAATATGTAGCCATGCCCACCGAAGAGGTCCTGCGAGAAATCGTCATGGAAACATTTATCAAGAAAATCGACGGTGCGGATCATATTCGAATCGCTGATGGAAACCGGCAAGGCCTGCTGTTGCGGGATCCTCTGCTGCTGGTGGACGGCGTACCGGTATTTGATACCGAACAATTTCTACGCACTCCCCAAAGAGTCATTGACCGCTTCGAGCTGGTGGATGAGCCCTGGTTCCAACAGGGGCATGTTTTTGGGGGCATTTTGCACATGATCACCCGAGAAGCCAACTTCCGTATAGCCCCCCTGGACGAGGGCGACCTCAGGCTGGTGTACCAGCTGCTCGATCCTGCCCCCAGCAAAACCCATCCGGTACCAGAGGCGCCCTTGCCTGATCTGGATCAGGACCATCGGGGCACGATTGGGCAAGAGACGGAGCCGCAGATTGGACTTCCCCACACCGTACCAACAGGACAAGGGCTGAGGGTCGACTTACACGATGCCCGGGGCCGGGCATTCAGTCAGACGCTGCAGCCTTAGCACACAAGCAAGCGGTTGCCCCCCGGGCTGGGGGCAACCGCCTTGTACATAGGAAACCGAACGATTAGTTATCCCACCATACTGGGGATAGCAAGTCAGCATTTACTACGGCATTGGTGTTGTACAGACGCTCCACGCCTGCCGTCGGCAGGCGGAGGGGAATGCCACTGACCTGTCCACCCGGATTGGGCGAGAGGGCCGGAATTCCGGTCCGACGCCAGTCGGTATAGGCCTCAATCTGGGTAAAAGAGGCCACATATTTGTGGGTCATAATCTTCTCCAGAGATATCGTCGCCGCGGTCTCACTGGCCTGGTCGGCCTCGTAGGTGGCCGGAATGGCTTCTCCCGTGACCTGCTCTACATGGGTCTTCACGGCCTCATTGAAGGTCGTGGCCGCAGACT
Organism: Bacteroidota bacterium; assembly: GCA_003696875.1. Classification (GTDB taxonomy): domain Bacteria; phylum Bacteroidota; class Bacteroidia; order J057; family J057; genus RFHL01. The sequence goes on from RFHL01001047.1 coordinate 2,028, forward strand.
CCAGGTTGCCAGCCCGGAAGTAGGCTTCTGCCTCTATAAAGAGAGCTTCTACATAGGTGACCATAGGTGCCGGGGCGGTTTGGGAAGCAAAATAGGTCCCGATCCCGGAGGTCGTCTGGTCATTGGAGCCGAGGGGCGTCCCCCGATAGGGATTGTCCGGATCGGTGGTTTGGGTGGCATAAAACGGGAGGCGGGGATCGTCGATGTCCTTCAGGAGTTCGACAAAAAATTCGCCCATCTGCATGTAGCCCCCCCGCTGGATGCGAAAGGCATACCACTGGTTCCATTCGTTGCCGTTTTCGCCAAAAATGGCATTGGCGTCATCTTCGGGACCTACCAGGCTGGCCTGAGAGAGGAAGTTCAGCGCTTTGGAGGCGGCCTCGCTGTCGCGCTCAGAGAGGCGCATGGCAAAGCGGGCCTTCAGGATCCAGGCGGTCTTGGTCCACTTGACCGGATCTCCCTCATGGATCAGGTCATCGGCCCCGGGCAGAATGGCGTTGGCTTCCGGGCTGGCGGACAGATCGGTGATAGCACTGGAAAGCAGGTCTTGCAGATCGGCAAAGATGACCTCCTGGGCATCGTAGGCGGGGCTGTAAAAATCACTGCCCTGGAGTCCCTGCGCGGCCTCCCGGTTGGGCACATCGCCCCAGAGGTCCGTGGCGATGCCCAGGGCCATGGCCTTCAGGACCTTGGCGATGCCGCGGTAGTAGGGATTCTCATCCCCGGCCTGCTCGATGAGCAGGTTTTCGTTGACCAGACATTTGCTGTAGATGTTGTTCCACTCGTTGTTGAGGTCCCCCTCCAGGATCACATAGTTGGCGATGTCGACAAACTGGAAATCGGTGCCCGCCTGATGCTGGGAAAGGATGTTGGTCATACGGGCCAGCTGCCCGCTGTAGACGGTGAAGGTCGCCAATTCCGAGGCGCTCAGCAGCAGGGCATGGGTAGCCTCGGTAGGATCGTTGGGAGATACGTCATACCCATCCACGAACCAGTTGCAGGCACTCTGGCTCAAAAGGAGAACCAAAACGGGAAGTATGAGGATTTTTTTCATAGTCAATATGATTGATAAATGGTCATCTATGGGCAAGCCCTGCGGCTCCCCAAGGATAGAGAAGGGAGCCGGCAGTGCCGGCTCCTCGAAATATGTCCTTAGAAGCCCAGGCCTACGGTGACGAGGTAGGACTTGGTGCCCGGGTTATTGAAGTAATCAAAGCCCCCAATATTGGAACTGGCACCCGTCAGGCTGGTCTCGGGATCTACCCCAGGATAATCGGTCATCAGCCAGAGGTTGCGGCCGGTGAGGGCGATATCGGCCTGCTTGATGAAGCCCTTCTTGTCGAGGGGCAGGCTGTAGCTGAGGCTTACCTCGCGCAGGCGCACCCAAGAGCCGTCATAGACGGCTTGTTCCTCGGCGGCGCCATTGTCACCCAGGTACCGCTGGTAGTAGGTGTAGGCACTGATGGCTACATCATTTTCCCGATAGCTCCCGTCAGCGTTTTCGATCACACCCGGGATGATGTAGGTCCGCTCGCGGTCAGCCGATTCCTGGGTACGGCCCAGGCGGTTGAGACGGGCACAGGTACCGCACCAGACGTCGCCTCCCTGGCGTATGTCGAGCAACGCAGTCAGGCTCAGGCCTTTGAAGGTGAAGGTGTTGCGCAGTCCCAGCAGCCAATCCGGGAAGGGATTCCCTACATTGCCGTCCTGGGTCTGGATGTTGGGCAGGCCCGTATTGGGATTGATGATGAGTTGGCCATCATCGGTGCGCTCCCAGAGGGAGGCGTAAAGCGCCCCATAAGGCTGCCCCACGATGGCAAAGGAGCCAATGGAACCAAAGGCGGTTTCGATGTTGATCTCGTCCACACCTTCGGCGGTCTCCAGCACCTCGTTCACGTTGCGGGTGAAGTTGGCGGTAATATTCCACCGGAAGTTGTCGGTCCGCACCGGGTCCCCGGAGAGGACCGCCTCGATGCCACGGTTGACCATGGACCCAAAGTTGCCAAAGACAAAGCGGAAACCGGAGGAACCCGCCAGCGGCCGCAGTACCAGGAGGTCGGTCGAGGTCTGCTGGTAGAGGGTCAGGTCGAGATTGAGGCGACCCAGGAAGAACCGCAGATCAAAGCCAGCCTCCAGGCCCGTGTTGCGCTCAGGCCGCAACTCGGGATTGCCCAGCGAGCTGGAGTAACCAAAGCCACTCAGTCCTTGGTAGGGAAAGCTGATCCCGTTGGTGAAGCCATCGGTGAAGAAGGGCGCCACAAAGAGGGTCCGGGTCAGGTAGGGGTCCGGGTTGATCCCGGCTTGCGCATAGGCGACCCGGACCTTTCCGAAGGAGAGAACCTCATTTTCGGGCAGCAGCTCGGTGAAGGCAAAAGCGAGGCTGGCCGAGGGGTAGAAGAAGTTGTTCTGCGCCTCCCCAAAGGTGGAAGCCCACTCATTGCGGCCGGTCACGTTGAGGAACAGGGTGCTGCGCCAGGAGGCATTGGCGTCAAAAAAGACCGCCGCCGTCCGGATCGTCTCCTCATACTCACTGGTATAGAGGTCGCTGGTGTTGGAGAAGTTGTAGAAGCCAGGGATGGAGATGTTGCGCCCCCGGGCAAAGAGATCCTGCCGGTAGCGATGATTCAGGTTGGTCCCGAGGGTCAGGCTGGCGCGAAAGTCATCCGAAAATTCGTAATCGGCGGTAGCCAGCACGTCCTGATAGACCTCCCGATAGCGAAGGTTGTTTTCGCGGATTTCGCCCAGAGGGGCGTTGTCAGGCTCCCAGGCCCCGATGGCGTAGATCTGCTCTCGCTGATCACTGTAAATATCGCCGCCCAGGCGGTAGGTGATGTTGAGCCAGCTGGTGGGGTCGTACTTAGCGTACACATTCCCCAATACGCGGTCTACCCGGTCAGTAAAGGGGTTTTCGTAGGCCGTAAAGTAGGGATTGTCATAGACGAAAAAGTACTGCCGCTGGGCACCATTGGGATAGAGCCACCCGCGATCCCCCTCGCCTTTCAGGTTAAAGGAAGCCGGCGTCCGGGTCAGGGTGAGCATCACCCCGGAGAGGTTGGAGCCATTCTGTGCGCGAGTCCCACCGGAGTTGACATAATTGAGGGTGCCCCCGACACGAATCCTGCGTCCCAGCCGGGTATCGCTCGTCAGGCGGATAGAGGTCCGCCCGAAGCGGGTATTGGGAATCACGCCGGTCTGATCGAGGTAGCCGATGGCCAGGCGAAAGTTGGTGTTTTCATTGCCGCCGGCAATGGAAAGGCTGTTGTTGGTCGACAGACCCGTGCGGAAAAATTCGCCCATATTGTCATAGGACTCCACCCCCGGCAGGTCGGCGATGGCTGGTCCCCAGCTACTGGAGGAACCCAGGCTGATGTCGTCGGCGGTGGCGTGGATGTTGTCCGGCCCAGGATCGGCCGGCAGATAGGTAGGTACCCCATTGTTCAGGTCCCCCTGGGCATAGGTCGACTGCAAGTCAGGCAATTTGTTGACTTGAGACGCCTCCAGCGTAGTCCGGAAGTTGACCAGTACGGCCTGCCCCTTGCCTCCACGCTTGGTGGTGATGACAATGGCGCCGTTGCCGGCACGCACGCCATAGAGGGCCGCCGCGGCGGGCCCTTTCAGCACCGTAATCGACTCGATGTCGTCCGGGTTGATGTCAATGCCCCGGTTGGCATTGTTGACGCCGGTCAGGTTTTCGTTGAAGGGATAGTCCCGCCCGTGGGTCTGCTCGGTCTCGTTGTCGATGGGCACCCCATCGACGACCATCAGGGGCTGGTTTTGGCCCGTAAAGGTCGAGGCCCCGCGGATAAGAATCCGGGACGAAGCCCCCGGCGTGCCGCCGGAGCCCACCACCTGGATACCGGCCACCTTGGAGGCCAGGCCCTGCACCACATTGACTTCACCGGAATTGGCGACCTCGTCGCCGCTGATGTCCTGGACAGCATAGCCCAACGAGCGTTTTTCCCGGCTGATGCCCAGGGCCGTCACCACCACCTCTTCGAGCTGCATCACGTCTTCTTCAAGCGCGACGTCGATCTGGCTACGGCCATTGATGGCCGTGGTGAATTTTCGATAGCCGATGAAGGAGAAGGTCAATTCCTCCGCTCCCGAAGGCAGCGGGAAGCGATACTGCCCTGCCTCATCGGTCAGGGCACCCACCGTGGTGCCTGTCACCACGACGGTGACACCTGCCATGGGGTTTCCGTTGGATGCGTCTCGCACGGTACCGGACAAGACCTGCCCCCAGGCCAGGGAGCCGCTTAATCCTACCAGCAGGATCGCAAGTAACACATGTTTCATACAAATGGATGTTGGGTGAAAAAATGGAACCATAGTCCGATCCGGGACCGGATCAGATTACCTGATCGGCCTCAGCAACCAGAGCGCTCACATACAGCTGCGAAGGAGCCGGTACGCATCCGGCCTTTCATCCCAATTAACTGAGGAAGCGCGAATTAGGTAGCCTGGAAAAGGTTACTATTCGACTAACAACCAACATCTTAGGCCGAACATCGCCCCTACCCTGACTACCGACACACCTTGCCCGTCCAGCGGCATTGGAGGCCCCAACGAACCAATACACCCGACCAACGACACCCATTTCCTGACCAATGACACTCACCTCACCCATCTGCCAACAAGACGAGCGATTCCGGCCCGCCCTGCGAGCTGCCGCTGTCTGTCGCTACGCGGCAGGTGTTGGTCGAAAAAGCCAGCACGGCAAACAGAGAGGCCGTTTATTGAAGCCTCTCTTCTAATAAAGCACAGTGTAAATGACGGTCCCCCGGGTGTCGGCCTCTGGCCAACCACCCGGGGGATTTTGATTTGCTGCCACCAGCAGGTCTAGTCGCTATCCTGTTTCAGAGCCGCCAGCCGAATGCTGACCGCCTGTCGATGGGCGACCAACTCCTCGGCCGTGGCCATCTCTTCCACGGCAGGCCCCAGCCGCTGCAACCCCTCCGGGCTCAGCTTCTGATAGGTGATCTTCTTGACAAAGCTGTCTAGCGAGACCCCGCTGTAGGCCCGGGCAAAGCCGTTGGTCGGAAGGGTATGGTTGGTACCAGAGGCGTAGTCCCCCACACTCTCCGGGGTGTAGTGCCCCAGAAAAATGGAGCCGGCATTGACGATGCGGTCCGCCAGGGCCTCATCGTTTTTCACCGCCAGGATCAGGTGCTCGGGTGCGTAGGCATTGATCAGGTCTACGGCCTCGTCCTCGTCTCGCAGCACCAGAACCCGGCTGTGGCTCAGGGCCTCCCGGGCGATGTCTTTTCGGGGCAGGCTGGCCAGTTGCCGCTCCACCTCAATCTGCGTGGCCTCGGCGATGCCGGGGGCCGTCGTCACCAGGAGCACCTGGCTGTCGATGCCATGCTCGGCCTGGGACAGCAGGTCGGCCGCCAGGAAGGCGGGCTGAGCGGTCGCATCGGCCACCACGGCCACCTCCGAGGGGCCAGCGGGCATATCAATGGCGACCCCTTCGCGGCTCACGAGCTGCTTGGCGAGCGTGACGTACTGATTACCAGGACCAAAAATCTTGTAGACCTGGGGAATCGACTCGGTGCCATAGGCGAGCGCAGCGATCGCCTGTGCTCCGCCCACCCGAAAGAGTTGGGTGATGCCCGACAGATGGGCTGCATAGCGAATGGCCGGATGCACCCGTCCGTCCTTGCCGGGAGGGGTGCACAAAACCAGTTCTTTGCAGCCCGCGACCTGGGCCGGAATGGCCAGCATCAGGATGGTGGAGAAAAGCGGTGCCGTACCGCCAGGAATGTAGAGCCCCACCCGCTCGATGGGCATCGATCGGCGCCAGCAGTGCACCCCCGGCATAGTCTCCACCCGCAGCTCGGGCGTGGCCTGCGCCTGGTGAAAGGCGCGGATGTTGCGCGCCGCCAAAGCAATGGCTGCTCGCAGGCTTTCACTGAGCTCGCGCTCGGCCTGGGCCATATCTGCCGGAGATACGGCTAGATCGTCCAGGTCCACCCCATCAAAGCGGGCCGTAAAGGCCCGGAGGGCGGCATCGCCCCGGTCCCGCACCTCGGCGAGGATGGGGGCCACCCGGGCTTCCAGCCCGGCAAAGTCCATGACCGGCCGGCGCAGCAAGGCGGGCCATTCGGCCCGGTCAGGGTTTATATGAAGATGCATGATGCGTGCAATCAGAGGGTGAGCGCTAAAGAATCATTTTTTCCACCGGAATCACCAGAATCCCCTGAGCACCAGCGGCCCGCAGCTTTTCGATGACTTCCCAGAAATCGTCTTCCTGTAAGACCGAGTGCAGAGAGGACCAACCCGTCTCGGCGAGGGGCGTCACCGTCGGGCTTTTCATGCCCGGGATCAGGCTGACCACGTTTTCGATGGCCGCATTGGGCACATTCATGACCACGTATTTGTAACTCTCGGCCCGCAGGGCGGCCCGGATCCGGAAGAGCAGCCGGTCGAGAATCTCCTGCTTGGCGGCGGGCAGGTCCGGCGTCGAGACCAGAATGGCCTCGGAACGGAAGATGGTTTCCACCTCGCGCAGGCCATTGCTGAGCAGGGTGGAACCCGAGCTCACGATGTCGCAAACCGCATCGGCCAGGCCGATGCTGGGGGCAATCTCCACCGACCCACTAATCTCGTGGATCTCAGCCTGTACACCCTGTCGGCTCAGATACTGGCTGAGCAAGTTGGGATAAGAAGTGGCAATTTTTTTGCCCGCCAGATCCCCTACCCCATGGTATGAGACATTTTGGGGGACCGCCAGCGACAGGCGGCATTTGGAGAAGCCCATACGCTCGACGATGGTGAGGGCCTCACCTTTTTCCGCAAAGACATTTTCGCCGACGATACCGATGTCGGCGACCCCATCGGCGACATACTTGGGGATGTCGTCGTCGCGGAGAAAGAGGATCTCCAGCGGAAAGTTATGGGCCGTACTTTTGAGACGGGTTTTGTTGCGGGAAAAGGAAATGCCGCAGGCCTCGATAAAGGCGAGGGACCGCTCGCTGAGGCGACCGGATTTCTGAATGGCTAGACTGAGAGGGGTATCCAAAGGGGTGATGTTGGTAATGGACGTAAGGAAGCACGCGCTTGCTTTTTGGCAAACGGAGCGCTGAAGAGACGCTAAGAAAAGGGTGAAAGTATGTCATATGTGCATTCCTCCATCAGGAGGAATAATGGACATGCCCATACATGAAGCGGCGCGCCGCGCCGCGTGCAACAAAAAGGCGAACATATGACCGCAGGATGGACATGAGGGCAAATATATTCCCGGGCCGGGACATTGTCAA
>RFHL01000090.1 GCA_003696875.1 Bacteroidota bacterium
CAACTTTTCCCGGATCATCTGGTTGAGCCGCACCCGCTGCCAGTTGGCGTGGCAGATCAGGGGCGCGTAGGTATCCCCCCGGCTTTTGAGCACCTGCAGATAGTGCTGGTACACTCCGTTGAGGTCCCGATGGATGACCACTTGATCTCCCTGATGGGATTTGACGGGCAGGAAAGGCTTGCGGCTAGGGGGCTGCTGCACCAGCTTGCGCAAATCGGCGGCCGCCGCGAGGATGCTGTGATGGGCGCCCTGTTGCCGCATGACCTGCGTCAGCTCGGTATCGGTGACGGGCCGGCGGTATTCGTCTTGCAGATGCAGCACATCTAGGGCGGGGGAGATGACGTCATCCACGGGCGGAAGCTGACAGGGATCGCCGATGAAGACGTATTTGCCCTCCCGATCGAAAGCGAGCAAATCCCGCAACACCCGGCCATCCCCAAAGAGACTGTTGGAGTTGCCAACGCCGGTTTTATCCGAGATCATGGAAGCCTCGTCGACGAGGTAAAAGCGATGCTTGGCCGGCTGTTCGCCGGGCGGCGGGGCATAGGTCGTTGCGGCAAAATCCAGCAGCAGTTGCTGGCCTGCATTTTCGGGTTGGGCTTTTTGCCCCGCCTCGGCCTGCTGCTCAATGTCGCCAGTAATCCCCTTGAAGGTGTACACCAGGCTGTGGATGGTGCGGGCTTCGCGCTCGGTCTTGTCGGCCAGCACCTTGGCGGCCCGGCCGGTGCTGGCGAGCAGTTGTACACTGGCTTTTTTCTCCTCCAGATAGCGCACCAGCCCGCGGACCAGGGTGGTCTTGCCGGTGCCCGCGTAGCCCCGCAGCAGGAAAATACCGGCCGGCGCCTTCGGATCGGCGAAGGCCTGAAACTGGGCAAATACTGCCGCCTGCTGGGGATTGAGGTCGAGGTCGAAGTAGGGCATGGGGGAGAAGTCAGAAGTCAGAAGTCAGAGACCGTAGGGGTGCCCCGCAGGTGCACCCCAGAGGCTCTGCCCCGCTGGTGCAGCGCGGATATCCCCCGCGCCGGGGGTGAAATCTTGGCATCGGCAGGGCATGCCCTGGCACTACGCCCCATACCGCCGGAAGCGGACGTGCTTGAAGGTCAGGGTCTTCTTGACCTGCCCGTCCTGGGTGACGACCTCGCTGCTCTCGCGGCGGGTGGTGGCGTAAACGGGGATGAGTCCCAGGCGCAGGGCTTCCTGCACGGTGGCATAGCTCATGCCAAAGTCGCCCTGCACCATCACGTAGTCGCCGGGCTGCGCCTCAGCGGCCAGCCAGTCCCAGATAGGCTGGGCAAAGGGGCGGACGGACTCCGGCTCGGGGGGCACCTGCGACCAGCGGGCTTGCAGGTCCTCGGGCAGGTAGCGGATATCCGTGACGCCCAGGCTGGATTCGGCGTCGGCCTGCTGCTCGGCGGTGAGCCGGTGGGAGAAGAGGAGGAAGAGTTGCATGGGGGTTCGTTATGCGTTATGTGTTATGCGTGGTCGCTGAGCGCCTGTGGTGAGCGTGTCGAACCATGTCGAGCGTTGCGTTTTGCGTGGTCGCTGAGCTTGTCGAAGCGTTGCGGGGGGCGTCCTCCATCTCGCAGGGGCGTATGCGCGCCGGTCTCGCCTCTGGCTTCTGCCAGCGAAGCGATCTCCAATTTAGGCAAATCTTATAATTGACTTGCCTATTTGCCTGACTTTTTCCTTCTTTAGCCCAAACATCGTCGTATGATTCCGCGGACACTGGGAGAAAAAATACAGGCTTTGCGGGGGAAATTTCCGGTCTGTTTTGTGACCGGGCCCCGGCAGTCGGGCAAAACCACCCTGCTCCGCGCCTTGGAGCCGGACTTGCCTTATCTGTCGCTGGAGGAGCCCGACCTGCGGGCTATTGCCCTGGCTGACCCTCGGGGCTTTCTCAGCCAGTTTCCGGAGGGGGCCATCCTGGACGAGGTGCAGCGGACACCCGAACTTTTTTC
>RFHL01001048.1 GCA_003696875.1 Bacteroidota bacterium
ATCCCTCCCCCACCCACGGCGGCCCTACCCTGCGGCAGGACCAGTTGCAGGGCCCCTACGACCAGACTCTGGTCGTGGAGAGCCGTGGCGACCTGCTGGCCTTTTCCACCCCCGCGCTCAGTCAAGCCCTGGTGGTAGAAGGCGCCATCCGCCTGCGACTCTACGTCGCGGCTGACCAGCCCGATGCCGACTTTGCTATCCGTCTCACCGATGTCTATCCCGACGGCCGCAGCATCTTGCTGCGCGATGGCATCCTGCGGCTGCGCTTCCGGGACGGATTTACCAGTAGCGACACCGCCCTGGCCACCCCGGGGCAGGTCTACGCCCTGGACTACACGCTGGAAGACCTTGCTCAGGTCTTTCCGCCCGGGCACCAACTGCGCCTGCTCGTGAGCGGCGCCAACTACCCCCGTTTTGACCTCAACCTGCAAAACGGCGGGGCGCTGTATCGCCCCGGCGACACCACCGTGGCCCAGCTCACGGTCCATACCGGTGGCCAAACGGCCTCCTATATCGACTTGCCGGTGGCGCGCAGCAGCCGCCTGAGTGGCCCCCTGCCGACGCCTTCGCTGCAGCTCTATCCCAATCCGGCCCAGGACCGGCTACAGGTGGACGGCCTTCCGGCCGGCATCGTCTCGCCACGCTATCGTATCCTGGACGCCCTTGGCCGGGAAGTAGCCCAGGGCAGGCTGGCCGAAACAGGAATCCCGGTGGCCTCGCTCGCGCCGGGTCGCTATCTGCTGCAGGTTCTGGATGCGCAGGCTCAGCTACGTGGACAAGCCGCCTTCGAGCGGCGGGATTAGGGGCGAATGGCCATTCGGCCCTACGTCGCCTCACCGACACCCTTTCCGGGGCAAAAGCCCTACCTTTGCCCCCATGCGATCGCTGGTATGTTTGGTCTGGCTCATCGGGCTGCCCCTGCTGGGGTCAGCCCAGGTTCATCTGGCGCCTCCGCAGCGCGGGCCGGGCCTGCCGGGGCCAGAGGCGGGTTCCTTTCTCATCGTCTGGGGAGCTGAGCCGGGCGCGGTGGCCTACGAATATGTGATGAGCGACAATCCGCAGTGCTTTGCCGGCTGCACCGGCGACACCCGGCAGCAGATCGTCCGTGACACCTTTGCCATTGAATATGGCCTGCGCGAAGGCCGCAACTACTACTGGATCACCCGCATCCACTATGCCGATGGCGTCCAAAGTCCCTGGACCCTGATCTCGGCCTTCCGGGCCGAGACGCCAGCCGCTTTGCCGCTGCTTAGGGTAGGCCCCAATCCCCTGTATGAAGGCCCGCTGCAGCTGCACATCGACTGGGCCAGCGACCGGCGCTGGACCCGGCTCGAGCTGGCGCTGCTCGACCTGCAGGGGCGGCCGCTGGGCATCACCCACAGCCCTCGGCGCCAGCATCCGCTTTGGCGGCTTCAGGAAGCCCGCTGGACCTTGCCCCCGCTGCCACCGGGCAGCTATGTGTTGCAGTACCGGCCGCAATCGGGCGGGGAGACGGGCCGGCCGCAGAGCCTGCGGCTGGTGGTGCGGTAACAACGCACCCCCAACCCCCCTCTCTTGCGAAGAGAGGGGGCTTTTTTTGCTCCTTTCTCACCATGGGCGAGGGACCGCGGGTTGTTTCCATCTCAAGGGAAACGGGGCCGCGCGGAAGGGGTTGTGGCATTGAGAACTCACCCCCAAACCCCCTCTCTTGCGAAGAGA
>RFHL01001049.1 GCA_003696875.1 Bacteroidota bacterium
CGCGGAGGTTAGCCGCTTCAAGAGCTCGCGCCAGCGGCACATTTCGCAAAACCGGATCTCGAAACGCTAATTGGCTCCAAAAAGCAAGCGCCGCCCTACCCTACGGCAAGGCGGCGCCCATAGGCTCCGATCAGCATCAGATTTCAACCATCTGCGACAGGGGCAGATCGCGGGAGGAGGAACCTACCTGCACCTGGTAGGTGCCGGGCTCCACCGTCCAGGCCGCCCGGCCTTCGTCCCAGTAAGCGAAGTCGGCGACGGGGACCGTCATCACCACCTCCACGCTGGCCCCGGGGGCCAGTTCGGGGGTCTTGGCAAAGGCCTTCAGTTCGCGCTCGGGCCGGTCGACGGCCGAGCCCGGCTTGCCCACATAAAGCTGCACGACTTCCTTGCCCGCCACATCTCCTTCATTGGTGACGGTGAGACGAACCGTGAGGGTATCGCTGCTGAGAGAGGTAGCCATGCCCGCATGGCTAAAACGGGTGTATGACAGGCCATACCCGAAGGGATAGGATACCTCCAGGCCCGCCTTGTCAAAGTGGCGGTAGCCCACGTAGATGCCCTCTTCATAGTAGGTGACGTCCTGGTTGCGCACCCATTCGGATTCAGGCTTGGGGCCTTCCTGTGACAGGAAGCTGACCAGATCCATCGTCCCCCCCTCGAGGGGGAAGTTGGCGTTGGCGGCGTGGTCGTCGAGATGGACCGGGAAGGTCATCGGCAGCTTGCCGCTGGGATTGACGGCCCCCCGCAGGATGTCGGCCACGGAATTGCCGCCTTCCTGCCCACCTTGCCAGGCCAGGAGGATGGCATCCGGCTGATCCCGCCAGGAGGCGGTTTCGATCACGCCCCCGATGTTGAGGACGACGACCACCTTTTTGCCCTGGGCATGAAAGGCGTCGATGGTGGTGGCCAGCATCTCTTTTTCCTCGGCCGACAAGAGGAAGTCGTCTTTTTCCACCCGGTCGCCTCCTTCGCCGCTGTTGCGGCCGATGGTGACAATGGCCAGATCGGCGGTGCTGACACATTCCTCCAGCTGATCGGCAGACAATTGCATCTCCGGCGGATCATAAGGCTGCGTCATGGCCGACAGGCCCTTGGGCTTTTCGAAAGCCTCCGGGTTAGCTGCCTTATGGGATTGAAAAGCCGCCCGGGCGGCGGAGTTGATCTCGAAGCCGGCTTCGGTCAGGCCTTCTTCCAGGGAGACGGTGTAGGCTTCGTTGACGTCGCCGGAGCCGGTACCTCCGGCGATGAAATCGTATGAGGTCACACCGATAAGGGCGATGTTGCGAATATCCTGCAGGGGCAGGGTACCGTCATTCTTGAGCAAAACCATTCCCTCTGCCGCCGATTGGCGGGTAACCTGGGCGTGGGCGTCCAAATCGGGATTGTTGCCATAGGCGTAATTCTGCATCTTGCGCGAACGAAAGATGAGCTCCAGGATGCGGCGCACCGAGGTGTCGACAGCCTCCATGTTCAGGCTGCCATCTTCGGCGCCTTCGAGCAGGGCGTCCCATTGGGGTTTGGTGCCGGGCTCCAGCAGGTCATTGCCGGCATTGACCATAGCGACGGCGTCACGCCCGCCAAACCAGTCGGACATCACCAGGCCCTCAAAGCCCATGTCCCCCCGCAGGACGTCGGTCAGCAGGTAGGGGTTCTCCGCCACGTACTTGCCATTCACGAGGTTGTAGGACGACATGATGGTCCAGGGCTGGGATTTTTTGACAATGATCTCAAAGCCACGCAGGTAGAGCTCGCGCAGGGCGCGCTCGGAGATCACCGCATTGTTGGTGTTGCGCTGGGTCTCCTGGTTGTTGGCGACGTAGTGCTTGACGGAAGTCCCCACGCCGTGGGACTCAATGCCATTGACCATGGCGGCACCCATCTCCCCGGTCAGGACCGGGTCCTCGGAGTAGTACTCAAAGTTCCGGCCGCAAAGGGGGTGCCGGTGCAGGTTGGCTCCCGGGCCCAGGATCACGTCGATGCCATACTCCAGGGCCTCATTGCCCATGGCGCTGCCGACCTGGCCCACCAGGTCCACATTCCAGGTCGAGGCCAGCAGGGTGGCGATGGGAAAAGCGGTACAGTAGTAGGTGCGGTCCTCCCCTTCTCGGGTGGGCTGAATCCGCAGACCAGCTGGCCCGTCCGAAAGATAGACCGTAGGAATCCCCAGACGGGGCGTCGGTACAATGGTCCCTACGGCCCCGGCGATGCCGCCTTCCACCATCCCCATCGCCGAGGCCAGCCCCGAGCCTTTGAGCAGGTGAATTTTTTCTTCCAGGGTCATCTGCGCCATCACATCAGCCACCCGGGCCTCGATCGGCTGGCGATCGTCTTCGTACACATCCAGCCGGCCGTTTTGGTTGCGGTCAAAAAAGGTTACCCCGTCCACGGTCATCTCCGTGATGACGGCATCCTTTTCGTTGTAGTCGTCCTCGAAGGAGAACATGCGGTTGCTCAACACCTTGTAGCCGATGCCGGCTACGATCACGAGCAGGACGATCAGACTGCCCAGTCCAATCAGGGTCCATTTCAGGTATTTGTTCATAGGAGCATCAGATAAATTTTCGGAAAATAGCTAAAAAACACTTTGAGGCAAAATGCCTCAAAGTGTTTTTTTATCTTGCTCCTCAAAGCCAGCCACCATGGATCTGCCTGCCTACGAACGCCTGCTACGGACTTACTTTGCCGACGGTACCGAGGCCTTCTTGCCCCAGGTATCGATCAACTGTGTGGTCTTCCGCTACACCCACCCCCGGCTGGAGGTCTTGTTTAGCCGCGTGCCGGGCATGGAGGAGTGGTACCTGCCTGGGGGCTATGTGCGCAAGGACGAGACCCTGGAGGCGGCGGCCTACCGCAACCTGACCTATTCCGGCATCGAGCAGGTTTTCTTGCGCCAGATCTACACC
>RFHL01001050.1 GCA_003696875.1 Bacteroidota bacterium
ATCCTGGGTCAGGGCCCGCGCCAGCAGCACCCGCTGCAGCTCGCCGCCGGAGATTTCGGTCAGGCGCCGCTCTCGTAGAGGCCATACCTCCAGCCGCTCCATGGCCGCCCGGCAAGCGGCCCGATCAAAAGCACGGTAGGTACCCCACCAATTCAGGTACGGGTACCTACCCATCAGTACAAAATCATACGTTTGAATGTGGGCCGGCAGGTTGATGTGCTGCTGCACAAAAGCTAATCGCCGAGCCAGGGAACGCTGCCCATATGCGCGCAACTCCTTTTGGCGAAGAAATATGTTTCCTTCGTAAGGGGCAATGCCCGCCAGACAACGCAGGAGGGTGGTCTTGCCACTCCCATTGAGCCCGATCAAGTACGTGAGGCCATCCAGAAACTGACAGGAAACAGATTCAAGAATCCTTTTCCTGCCTTTGGTAACCCCTACCGACCGGAGGTCAAGCACTCCTGTCAGTATTCATCCTCATTGAAGAGGAAGTCCTCTTTGGAGGGATAGTCAGGCCAGATCTCCTCAATGTTCTCGTAAGGCGAGACATCGTCGTCGAGTTCCTGCAGATTTTCAACAACCTCCATGGGTGCCCCGGAGCGAAGGGCAAAGTCGATCAGCTCATCGCGGGTAGCGGGCCAAGGGGCATCCTCCAGATAGGTGGCAAGTTCCAGCGTCCAATACATAATTGTGCCTTTGGTAAAAAACGTCGCAAAGATAGGAGAATAAGTGTGAATGTCAAGCGGTTGAAAATCTCCTCCAAACAAACAATCAACACGCTGTAAATCAGCCGGATACCAAGAGAAAGCGGATGGTATCCCTTTCGAATAGCTCCCTTACGGCAAAAAGGCCTACAAGGTTTGGGCTTGGTACCCAAAAAAACGGAGGGATAAAAGACTTTTTTCGGATTCCTTTTTACATGCCCATCCCAGCGGAGGAAAGTCGTTCAAGCCTGCGAATCCCACTCTCCTCACCTTTGGCATTCCCCTTTTCTCCCTATATTTGTCCAAAGGAGATGTTTCTCCCGCTTCACTGGCCAGTCACATGACTTTTACCTTTCTGAATCCGGCCTTGCTATGGGGACTTCTCGCCCTGGCCGTTCCCTTCATTGTCCATTTCTTCAATCTCCAGCGTCCGCGACAGGTCCTGTTTTCCAATGTGGCCTTTGTTCGGGAGGTAAAAAAGACGGTCGTTCGGCGCGTGCAGTTCCAGCAATGGTTGCTCCTGCT
Source organism: Bacteroidota bacterium (assembly GCA_003696875.1). Classification (GTDB taxonomy): domain Bacteria; phylum Bacteroidota; class Bacteroidia; order J057; family J057; genus RFHL01. Next base: position 1,230 of record RFHL01001050.1, read on the forward strand.
ACTACGGCTACTCGCCATTACCTTTCTCGTTCTGGCCTTTGCCAATCCCGTGATTGTGCGGGAAAACCAGGAAGCCCTGGCCGGCAACCGCTCGGTAGCCATTGTCATTGACAACTCCTACAGCATGGGAGCAGGCAATGAAAAGGGGGCATATTTTCCGCAAGCCATATCCCTGGCGCGCAACATCATCCGCGCCTACACCCGTCAGGACGAGTTTGTGGTCATGACGACCAGCGACCTCCGGCTCAACAGCAACTTTGCTGGCCAGGAAGAAGCCCTCGAAGGCCTCCGTGCCTTTAGCCCCCGCCAAAACACCCGCTCACACAGCGAGTTGCTCGAGTTTCGCGATGCCCTCTTCGCCCGGGCTAATCATCAGACCCATGAACTCTATTTCTTGAGTGACTTCCAATATTCCACGGTGCTGCCTGACAGTGGCACGGTCGACCTGTCGACCGACAGCAGTCTCACCATCAAGTATCTCCCCCTAGCCCGCCGGCCCCAGAGCAATGTCTACGTGGCCAATCACGCCATTCGCTCCCGGATTCTGGAAGCCGGCAAGCCCGTATCCCTGACCATGACTCTGGTCAATGACGGAGGCAATCCTGTGAGCGACCTCAGCGTGCGGGTTTTGCTCGAAGGACAGGTAGTGGCGATCAACAATACCGAACTGCCGGCCGGAGGAACCCGGGATCTGGACCTCACCTTTACGCCCAATGGCTCGGGTTGGCTGGGCGGCTACATCGAGCTGGACGACAACCCGATCGACTTTGACAACCGCCGGTACTTTTCGCTCTATGTGCCATCGGAGGAAAAGGTCTTGGTGGTAGAAAACCAGCCTTCCCGCAACGTGAACATCCTGTATGCCAATCTTTTTTCGCAATTTGATGCGACCGTCATTGACGCCCGCAACCTCTCGGCTCAGCGCCTGGACGGCTATCAGTCGCTGGTGCTCGTAGGCCTCACCTCCGTGAGCAGTGGCCTATCGGACCAGCTACAAGCATATGTCGAGGGAGGGGGTAGTTTGTTGATTTTTCCAGGAGAAGGCGCGGACCTGAGCAGCCTGAACCGCTACTTGCGGGCCGCCGGTGTCGGCAGTTTTGATCCCGTGCGCAGCCTGCCCGACGGCAGCCCGGTCAGTGGAGTCGATCTGGCCCATCCGGTCTTTGCGGGGATGTTCGCTTCCCAGCGGGACGACCAGCGTTTCGATGCCCCGCTGGCCTACCGATATTACCCCCTGGAGGTGGACAACAACCACATTCAGAACCGCATTTTGTCCCTGGAAAATGGCGCCCCCATTTTGCTGGAGACCCACCGGGACGAAGGCCTCATCTATACTTTTACCCTCTTTCCGGGCGACAGCTGGACCGATCTGCACATGAAAACCCTGTTTTCGCCCCTGATGTTCCGGCTCACCCAGATCATGAATCAGAGTCCGCAGGTTCAGTCCAACCAGGAAATCGGTGCCTATACTCCTAAAAAAATCCGCACCCAAAAACAGGCCCTAATCAACTTGATAGATGCGGAGGGTCGGGCTTTTACTCCGGAGCAGTACGTTCAGGGGGGCTATACGACCCTCAACTTTGAGCGCATGGAGCTACATGAGGGCGTGTACACAGTGGAGCAAGAGGGAGAAGTACTGGAGAAAATTGCTTTTAACATCTCTGACCTGGAGTCCAAGCTCGCCTACGCCAGTCCCGGGGACCTGGCCAGCTACCTCGAAGCCCGGGGCCTGGGCCGCATTAGCGTCCTGGAGGCCACCCCCGAGGCCATTTCTGATCAGATACGGGAAGAAAAAGAGGGTATGCCCCTCTGGAAGTTTTGCCTGTGGCTCGCTCTGGCCGCCCTCGCGGCCGAAATACTCCTGCTGGCCTGGAGCCAGATTCGTCGTCGCTGATTCCCTCCTGCCTTCATCCCTTTCGTATGGAAAGCCTTCTACTCCAACAGGTCCGGCTCACGGACCCGCAAAGCCCCCAGGACGGCCAGATCGCTGACATCCGCCTGCGAGATGGCCGGATCGTCACCATTGCAGCCGCGGGTAGCCTGTCCCCTGAGGCCGGGGAGGCCACCTTCATGCGGGAAGGGGCCTATGTATCACCTGGCTGGGTCGACATGCAGACGCATCTGAGTGATCCGGGATTCGAACCCAAGGAAAACCTGGCCCAATTGGCTCAGGCAGGCAGCCAGGGAGGGTTTACCACCCTCCTCACCTACCCCAATACG
>RFHL01001051.1 GCA_003696875.1 Bacteroidota bacterium
GAAATAGGCAAATCGGGGAGTGGGAAAATAGGAAAGTGGAGAAATGGGAAAAGGGCTTTGTGGCTGGCTAGCGTTCGGATAGGCCCAGGTGGCCCCGGAGGGCGGCTCGTAGCCCGGGCAGGGCCGCATCCCATGCGGGATGCCCGGTGGCCATAAGCTCAAAGGTTTCCGCTCGTCCGTACCAGCTCAGGACACTGCCCGCCCGCGGCGACCAAAAACGCAAAAAGCCCGGCTCCAGATCACCCGCATGGGCAAACCCATCAAAGGCATATACCGGTAGTCCGCCCTGGCGCAGGACGGGTTCCGGGTCCAGCAGCTTGAGTTCCTGGGGGTTTACATCGGTGAAATAAGCCGTGTCGGCCGTGGCCCGGAAGCGGATGTCCTGCACCGGGTAGCGGCGACTGGTGTCGCGCAGGTCGACCACAAAGGTGAGCAGAAAAAACTCGCGGCTGTCGCCGCCGGGATTGTCGAAGACATTGTATACCTCCAGCGAGCGGTATTGCCCCGTTCCCAGGCTATCGATTTGCGTCCATTGGGGTTCGGTTTTGCCATCCTGTCCCCCGCCCTGGTTGATATACAGATAGGGCGCCGCCCCCCCGGCAACCAGCTCAATGGCCCGGCGCATGAGTTCCTCAGCCTCGCCCTCGGGGCTGTGGAGGGAGCGGGGGAGGGCTTCCTGGCTAGCCTGGCAGGAGAGCAAAGCAAGACCGAAAAGACACAACAGGCGAAAAGGCATCAGCAAAGGGGATTAGGGTTCGTCGGATTGAATCTGTATCCAGAAGGGAATCAGGTTTCGCCGCTTGCCCTCTCCTCCTTCGCGGTAGAAGGCTTCCAACTGGACCTTGCCGGCCCGGAGGGGTACGCTGGGCATGGCAATCACGGGCTGGGTGAGCGTATCGATCTCCAGGCGGTGCTGGGAGGGGCCCACCCGCACGTGCATGACGCCCTGCGGGGCGGGTTGCTCGGGAAACTCAAAGCGGAAGGTGTAGGGGCCTGTTTCCGGCACCTCTACGTACCAGTAGCCTTCGGCCTCAGGATCCTTCCAATGCGTGCCCCCGATGCCGGCCATGTCGTTGTTATTGAGATAGCCGGCGGTCCCGTCGGGACCGCTGAGAGGCAGATAGGCCGGGCCCATGTGGGGCGAGTTCATCAGGTCGGCGTAGAGGCTGTCGAGGGACGCCTTCATGCGGGCCACCCGCGCCGGCTCGGCGGCGCTGCGGTCTTCCTGCTCGTAGGGGTCCTCGGCGAGCTGGTACAGCTCGAAGTCCTCCAGGCCGGCCTGGTAGTCCGTGTGAGCGACCAGTTTCCAGTCGCCCTGCCGCAGGGCGACATTGCGGTAGGGCTCGTCGTAGCCGCGGGTCCAGGTGAAGTGGAGCGTGCGCGGGCGCGGCGCGCGCGCCGGGTCCTTCCAGGCGGGTAGCAGGCTTTGGCCATCCAGGCCGGCTGGCGTGGGGAGCCCAAGCAGATCGGCCAGGGTCGGTAGCAGGTCGATGTGCGCCCCGACCTGGGCGATGTCCTGATTCTGGGGGAGCCCGGCCGGCCAGGAGACGAACATGGGGACGCGCACGCCGCCTTCATAGATCGAGCCCTTGCGCTCGCGCAGGCCGCCGTTGTACCGCCGCTGCTGGGGGCCATTGTCGGTGAGGAAGATCACCAGGGTGTTGTCGGCTTGCCCGCTGGCGCGAAGCTGGTGGAAAAGACGCCCCAGTTCCCGGTCCAGGTGGGTAATCATGGCATAGACCCGCTGGGCCGAGCGGGTTTCGCGTTCGTTCAGATCGGAATGGGCCTGCCCCGCCGCCGGATAGGCGGCGGCTTCGTATTGCCAATCGGTATATTGGTCCAGATCCTCCTGTGGCACCTGCAGGGGCGTATGGGGGGCGTTGAAGGCGAGATAGGCGAAGAAGGGCGCTTCCCGCTCGGCCGTCACAAAGTCGATGGCCGCCTGGGTGAATATGGATGAGCAATAACCCTCGTAGGGCTTGAATGTGCCGTTGTGTTGCAACCAGGGGTCGAAGTAGGAGCTGTCCTCGCCCCGGCGATAGTTGTGGGGATGGTCGCCGGGCTGCCCCATGCCGCCGCCGTGGTGAATCAGTGATTCTTCAAAGCCCTGATCCTGAGGGCGATGTGGCCAGGTATCGCCCAGATGCCACTTGCCAAAGATGCCGGTGGCATAACCCGCCTCGCGCAGCATCTCGGCCAGGGTAACTTCCTCGCTGGCCATGACGGCCCCGCCATTGTAGGTGTCGCGGACCCCGGTGCGCAGGTGGTGGCGACCGGTCATCAGGCTGGCCCGGGTGGGGGCACAGACCGGCGAGACATAAAACTGCTGCATGCGGAGCCCGGTTTGCCCCAGGCTGTCGAGCGTAGGCGTGAGGATGTCCGGGTTGCCGTGCAGGCCCAGGTCCCCGTAGCCCTGATCATCGGTCATGATGAGGAGGATGTTGGGGCGGGGCGCATCCGCTTCGGAAGGTGGAGCGGGCTTTTGGCAGGCCTGGGAAAGCAGGAGAATCAGCAGCAGGGGTAGGTAGCGCATGGGAGAGAGCTTGAGCATTAAAGATGGCGATTTTTTGAGGAAGAGAAGAAACCGCCGGGGAAATACCCTGTCGCAGGTGCCGGGATTTGGTACCTTTGCTTTCCGTTTTGCTCTATTCCCATCCAAGAAACAGTTATGCGTGCATATCTCTGGATGCTGTGTTTAGCCCTCATGAGTTGTAGCCCCATGCCGGATCTGGCCGGTCTCTGGGTCAGCGAGGGGGCCCCGCAGCCATATCGTTGGGTGTATCTGGAAGCGCCAGTCGATGGCAAGTTTCCGGCACGCCTGTATCCCGCCTTGGGGCCACCCCTTACGTATGACCTGCCGTTGATGGAGGGAGGGTTGCATGTTACCGGGATCGGTACGGTTCCTTTTGCGGGGGACCGTATGGAGCGCCCGGCCAGCGGGCATGTGTTTGTGCGGGCGGCTGATTTTGCGCCCTTTTGGGAGGGTTGGGTGGCGGCCCTGATTTCGGGCGACACGGCCTTTTTGGCCGAGGCGACAGCCTATCCGCTCTACGATGGAGCCGAGTTGAGCGGGGTGAATCTGCCTCGTGTTGGGGCCGCCGGGCGCCCCGCCTTCGGGGCGAACATCGACGCACGCTTCCCCGCGCCGGTTGTGGCGGCGCTACAAGCAGGTGACTACGTGGAGGTTCCGGGGCATCAGCCCGGGCAGCCCTGGCTTCAGGTCGGGATCGACCTCTTTCCGGACGAGGTCCTCATTTTGCCGCAGGCCGACCCGGTCGCGGGCCGGCGGATGGGCTACATTTTTGGTTGGGATGGCGCCCGCTGGCGCCTGGATCGGATTCCCTACTTCGCCTACGGGACCGAGGGCCTGGAGCCCTAGTGCTCTGTCAAGTACCGAATGAAGGGTGATCGCTGCATCTTTTTCCGCATCTCTGCGTTGAAAAATGCCTCGTTTGGCCCGCCAAACTTCCCGGCTTGCCGGGA